>CATKDV010000092.1:0-4343 GCA_949746985.1 uncultured Eubacteriales bacterium
CCTTGATGGCCTCCCCCAGGCTTTTCCGCACTGCAGCGGTCTCCGGCCGGCTGTCTCCGCCATTGATATACTTTTTCAAAGCCCTGATGACCAGAATGATCACGTAGATAAAGAGCCCCCAGACCGCCAAAACCGGCAATCCTACCAGGAGCGTTCCTAGTCCCATTTGCATGTTTTCATTCTCCCTTTCTCCATGAGGATACCGCAATGATACCATAAGCGCTCCATTTTTCCACCAACTATGGCGCAACAATAGGTTTCCTTCCGGTTGCTGGGACAAAAAAGCGGCCCGATGCTCCCACCGGGCCGCTTCCCTTTGTTTCTCAATAGACCTGTTCTCACATCAACTTTACGGTGTAATAGACCGCCATGATGAGCAGCCAGGCCACCGACACCGCATACAGCGCCATGGGGGATATCCCGATGGCCGCCACAATGAGGGTCACCAGGGCGATGACCGCGCCGGCATAGAGAAGAGCATAATTGGCGTCCCTGGAAAAGCACTTCCAGGTCCTTCCGCCCAGCTCCACCACGCCGTTCTCCCCCTGGCCCTTACGGCACAGAAAAGCGAAAAACAGCAGCAACACAGCTGCAGCCACAACATAGCCATAGCTGATGATCCGATAGCTTCCACCCGCGCCCTTATCACACAGCCAGACGCCCAGCAGAGCCAGAATGCTCTGGCAGGCGATGAAGAAAAACTCCCGCTGATAGAGATAATAGATGAGGGCCAGGACCACCACGGCGGGCACTGCGTACCGCATCAGCCGGATGCCCAGATCATAGAAGAACCAGGTGGCAAAGCAGCTTGCCGACAGGCCCAACATAAAAAGGCACAGGGCGCCGGACAGGTTGACGCCCTTGCCGCTCTTCCGGGCGCTATTCCACCAGTAGGCCGCTCCGGCGGCACAGGCAAGGCCCGCCACTGCCAGAATTTTGGCGGCGGTGCTCACTACCACATGGATGGTGTACTCCGCCACCTTGTAATATACCACATACCGGGCCAGCAGGAGCACCAAAAACTCCAGCGCCACGCCACCTACGATCCAGCACAGGATGCGGTTCAGCGCCGCTTCCTCTGCTTTGGCCTTTTCCGCTCTTTTCTGCTTTGCGTTCTTGTCCATGTGCACATCTCCTGAGAAAGCCCGCCGCTATAATAATATAGGAGTGAGCAAAATTGTCTTTGGTTATTCTACCAGATTCTTCCCGAATTTGCAACAAAAAAAAGAAACTTCCCCGCTCACGGCCGGAGCGATGGACACACTGTAACAACTTTCAATAATTTGTAAGCATTTTGTAGTTGTTTTTTACCTGTTTCCCGGTATAATGAAGATACCATAAAACATAGAGAAAGAAGAGACAAAAGATATGAGATATCCCTGGAAGCGGGCGCTGGCTCTGGGCCTTGCCCTCCTGTTGACTCTGAACCTGACCGGATGCGGCGGCAAGGACAAGGACCCCTCCCCCAGCGAAAGCGCCGCGGTGGAGACTGTCACTCCGGAACCCACGCCCACACCTGAGCCCACGCCGGACCCGGAGATCACCACGCCCCCTGTACCCCTGGTGGCCTGGGGCCCCGAACAAGTGGTGGAGCACCTCTTCTTCCACCCGGTCATCGCCTATCCCCAATGGGCCTTCCACGACTGCCCCTCCTCCGAAAGCCAGAAGAAGGGCCTGGATGACTGGATGGTGACGGTGGAAGAGTACAACAAAATTCTGCAGAGCGTCTATGAGAAGGGCTACGTGCTGGTGAACATGAACGAGGTGTGGAGCGAAGTCACGGGCGAGGACGGCGTGCCCCGGATGCAGCGGAACACCATTATGGTCCCCGAGGGCAAAAAACCTC
Source organism: uncultured Eubacteriales bacterium (assembly GCA_949746985.1). Taxonomy (GTDB): domain Bacteria; phylum Bacillota; class Clostridia; order Oscillospirales; family Oscillospiraceae; genus Vermiculatibacterium. The sequence goes on from CATKDV010000092.1 coordinate 1,847, forward strand.
TCATCATCTCTTTTGACGACACCAACTATTATGATTATATGCTGGAGGAGGGTTTTACCTCCAAGCTGGTCCTGGCTGAGGACGGAGAGATCTGGGCTCAGTGCACCGACCCATACACCCAGGAGACTTTCCTGACCCAGGATCTGGACGCCATCACCATTCTGGACAAATTCATCCGGGAGCACCCCGACTTCTCCCCCAACGGAGTCAAGGGCTGCCTGTCCCTCACTGGCTACCAGGGCATCCTGGGCTACCGGACCCAGAACGATATCGACATCGCTGCCAGCGATCCCCGCCGCCCCGCCTTCGACGCCAACCGGCAGGCGGAGATCGATGCGGTGAAGCCCATCATTGCCCGATTGAAAGAGACCGGCTGGTATTTTGGCTCCCACACCTGGGGCCACATCAACCTGAACGGGGACCGGGTGGACCTGGCCTGGGTGAAACGGGACACCATCCGCTGGCAGGAGGAGGTGGGCACTCTGGTGGGTCCCACCCAGATCCTGTTCTATCCCCACGGCGCCCGGCCTGACGGGGACGACTGGCACAAGACCGGTCCCAAGCTTCAGTTCCTGCAGGAGTTTGGCTTCCGCATCTTCGCCAGCGTGGGCATCAACTCCTTCTCCTATGTAAAGCAGGATATCTCCGCCGTCATCTGCGACCGGCTCCACCCCGACGGCACCACCCTCCGGGGCGGAAACAGCGGCAAAACTCTCCAGCAGTATATCCAGTTCTACGACTGCCGGGAGATCATCGACCTGGACGTGCGCCCCAGGCTGGGAGTCACCTGGAGCTGGTAAATTTCAATCAAGGAGGTCTCTCCATGACTGACCGAGAGCTGGCCGATCTGGCCTATGACATGCTGAAGCGTTCCTATGTCCCCTACTCCAAATTCCCCGTGGGGGCCGCCCTGCTCTGCGCCGACGGCACTGTGTTCACCGGGTGCAATGTGGAGAACGCGGCCTACGGCTCCACCATCTGCGCCGAACGCACCGCCCTTGTCAAGGCGGTAAGCGAGGGCCACCGGGACGATTTCATCCGTCTGGCGGTGGTGGGGGATTCCACCGACTACTGCTGGCCCTGCGGGGCCTGCCGCCAGATGCTCTACGAGTTCGCCCCCGAGCTGGAGCTGCTGGTGGGCCGGGGGGACCGGGAGTTTGTAAAGCTCCCCCTCTCCGAGCTGCTGCCCCACGGCTTCGGCCCCAAGGCCCTGACCTGAAATTCCCTCTGGCAGGCGGAGTCGTTTGACTGGCGGCTGCCGGCAAACCTATCTCTGCGTGGAAGTAGGGCGCGCCCCTACATATTCGTATGATTTTCGTAGGGCGGGGGAAAACCCCCGCCCTACGATTTTGGAGCGAGAATATGGCGGTAAAACGGCCAAACCCCCACGGCGTTACGAAGTAAGCCGTGGGGGTCTTCTTTCTCCCAGCAGGACAGCTTGGGGAGGTTTCCAAAGGAGGGGGCCTGCGGACCCCCTCCTTTTGTCGTTTTAAGGGGGAGCCCAGAGAGGAAAATCGAAATCCCGCCGGTGGCAGGCGTTCACCGCTCGACCACTACCGCCTATTTTTTCCGCGGATAAGGCTTCTCCTCATCGGTAAGCCCCAAAAGATAATCTACGCTGGTTCCATAGAACTCAGCCAGCTTGACCACCACATCCAAGGGATAGTTCAATACACCGATCTCATACTGGGAATAGGTATTCTGTTTTACATTCAAGACCTTGCCTATCTCCGCCTGAGAAAATCCTCGGTCAATCCGCATATCCCGGATTCTCTCATATCGAAGTACTTCTGTTCTCATATCATCACCAGGGAAATCCTATTATATCCGAATATCAGATATTGTATTCTATCTGATATTCGGATATAATGTGGATGAGGTGATTGTATGATATTCCTGAAAGAATCATGGCTAAATCAACTGGCCGAGGCCCAGGCCCTGGGGCTCATCCCCCCGCTGACCCCAGAGCAGCAAAAACGCATGGAGAGAAGGATCGACCTCCGCATCGAAAAACTGCTGCGGGTCCAGAATGATAAACGTCTAACCGCCGAAGAGTGGGTCAGAAAGTTTTATGGCTATCTCAGTGCCATGAGCCGGAAGGACTATAAGACCGCCTCCATCCCTCTCAAACGCTATTGGCGCCGGAAAGCCCTGCGGCAAAAGCGCTGGGACGAGCACCGCCGAAAGAAATTCTGCCATATTTACTCTTGACTTTCTCCCCCGCCTCTGGTATCCTCATATACATACCAACGGTATGTATGAAGAGTGGAGAGGAGGCCGCCCCATGTCCCGGAACAAATATCCCGAGGAGACCCATCGGAAAATTCTGGACATCGCCTTTCGGCTGTTTACCGAGAAGGGCTACGACCACACCACCATCCAAGACATTGTGGACGCCCTGGGCATGAGCAAGGGGGCCGTGTACCACCATTTCAAAAGTAAGGAGGATATCCTGGACCACCTCTACGACCAGTACTATGTGGACTCCCACATGTTC
>CATKDV010000093.1:0-5510 GCA_949746985.1 uncultured Eubacteriales bacterium
CAGCGACAACCCCTACATCAACATCATCGCCTGCCGCACCGCCGATCTGGAGAACGAGACCTATCTGAAGGTCCTGGCCGCTTACCAGTCCGCCGAGACCGCCCAGGCCATCGAGGACATCTATCACGGCCTTTATATCCCTGCCTTCCAGTATTGATTTGAAAAAAGAAAAGAGACGGACTGTTTCCGGTCCGTCTCTTTTCCCATCTAATGATAAAGAGGAGGTCCCACCATGGATTTTCGCAAAGAGGCGGAGGCGTTGGCCCCCTATCTCTCCTCCCTGCGCAGGGAGTTCCATATGCACCCTGAGGTGAGCCGGAAGGAGTTCTGGACGGCGGAGCGCATTGAAAAGGAGCTGGACGAGATCGGCATTACCGACCACCGGCGTATCGACGGAAGCGGCGTTTACGCCGTCTTTCACGGAGAAAAGCCTGGGGAGCGGGTCATGACCCTCCGGGCGGACATCGACGCGCTGCCCATTCAGGAGGAGAACGGGGAGCTGGGCTACTGCTCCCGGGAGGAGGGGGTCATGCACGCCTGCGGCCATGACTGCCACGCCGCGGGGCTTTTGGGAGGAGCCAGGCTGCTCTATGCCCACAAAGCTGAGTTCGGGGGAGAGGTGCGGCTGTTTTTCCAGCACGCCGAGGAGATCGGCTACGGGGGACGGGTGTTTGTGAAGGAGGGGCTGCTGGAAGGCTCCGGACGGGTGTTCGGGGTCCATGTGGCCTCCGACCTGCCGGTGGGGAGCGTGGGGGTGAAGGCGGGACCCAACAACGCCAGCGTGGACTATTTTAAGATCACCGTCCGGGGCAAGGCCGCCCACGTCTCCACCCCCCACCTGGGGGTGGACGCCCTCTATATCGCCAGCCAGATGGTGGTGGGGATCCAGGCTTTGGTGACCCGGCGGACCTCCCCGGTGGATCCCCTGGTCATCGGGGTGGGGAAGCTGACGGCGGGCACCGCTTACAACATCGTGGCTGAGGACGCGGCGCTGGAGGGGACGGTCCGGGCCATGACCCCGGAGACCCGGAGGAACGCCCGGGAGTGGATCGACGCCCTCTGCGCCCAGACCGCCCGGCTCTACGGCGGCACGGCGGAGGTGGAGTGGGTGGACTACGCCACCCCCCTGGTGAACCCGGAGCTGGGGTGCCGGGAGGCGGGGGAGATCGTCAGCGACCTCTTTGGAGCCCAGGCCCTCATCACCGACCGGCCCATCTCTTTGGGAGGGGACGACTTTGCGGAGTTTTTGCTGACGGTACCGGGGTGCTACGCCTATGTAGGCACGCGAAGCGACGACCCCCATACCCAGTATCCCCTCCACAACGGGCACGTGGATATGGACGAGGGGGCCTTGCCCGTGGCGGCCGCTCTGCATGCGGAGTATACCTGGAGGTATTTGATGGGAAAGCTGGAAGAAAGGTAAAAAATATCGGATATCGTTCTTGAAAAGTTTGAAATTTTGGAGTAAAATGGAAGAAGAGGCCGCGGGAAAAGAACATTTCACCATAAATCATCGTGTTGCACAAAATGGCACCAAAAACTTTGTACAACATGACGATAAAAAATGAAAGTTTTTCTATAATTTGTAACTGGTTTTGTAACCGGTGTATGCTATCATATCTATGGCGGTAGGGTGGCGCAAAGATACGTATCTTTGCCGTTATGCCCTCCGGGCATAACGAAAACCTTTCCATTCCAACGGGGAGAGGGATCGGACCACAAGGACCTGGGCGGTATCTCCGTTCCGGGACCGCCGCATATGATAAGAAGGAATTGCAAAAGGCGTACGCCTTTTACCCTGTCCCCTTCGGGGGGACAGGGTAAAAGATCCTTACGTTCCGAGAGCGCGAGAGGTTGAGACGATGACTGGAAAAGAGATGAAAAAGCTACGCCGCGAGGAGCTGCTGGAGATGCTCATTGAGCAGACCAAGCGGGGGGACGACCTGGAGCAGGAGATCGCCGGGCTGCGGCAGAAGCTGGAGAGCCGGGAGATCGTGCTGCAGGAGGCCGGGACCCTGGCCGATGCGGCGCTTCAGCTCAACGATATCTTTAAGGCCGCCGACTGCGCTGCGGCGCAGTATCTGGAGAACGTCCAGAAGCTGGCGGAGCGGCAGAAGGAGGCCCTGGAGCGCGCCGAGGAGGAGACCCGCCGGAGGACGGAGCGGCAGCTCAGCGAGGCCGCGGAAAAATGCAGGGCCATGGAGGCGGAGTCGGAACAGAAATGCCTGGCGATGAAGCAGGCGGCCCAGAGGGAGGCGGACGCCTATTGGGCGGAGGTCTCCCAGCGGATCGAGAAGTATCTGGAGGACCACGAGGAGCTGACCCAATGGCTGCTCCGGCGCAGAGAGAGCACAGCACAGGAGGAGGAAGCGTGAGAAGGAACAGGCCCCGTGAGATCCCGGACGTGGACCTTCTGGAAAAGGAGCTGAGCCGGGAGAAATACCGGAAACGCTACCGCAAGGTCCTGCGCAGCACCATATATACCCTTATCACCGTGGCGGCTGCGGCAGTTTTGGTGGCCACGCTGCTGCTCCCGGTGCTTCAGATCACGGGTACTTCTATGGCGCCTGGGCTGGTGGAGGGGGACGTGGTGGTCTCCCTGAACGGCTCCAGGTACGCCCCCGGCGACGTGATCGCCTTTTATTTTGATAACAAGGTCCTGGTCAAGCGGGTCATCGCCACCGCGGGCCAGTGGGTGGATATAGACGAGGATGGGTCGGTCTATCTGGACGGGGAGCTGCTGGAGGAGCCGTACCTTACGGAGAAGGCTCTGGGGCAGTGCAATATCGAGCTTCCCTATCAGGTCCCCGAATCCAAGATCTTTGTGATGGGCGACCACAGGAGCGTCTCCCTGGACTCCCGGAATACGGCGGTGGGATGCGTGTCCGATGAGCAGATCGTGGGCCGGCTGGTGTTCCGGGTCTGGCCTTTGGAGGGCTTTGGGCCCATCTGAGACGGAGCGGAGCAAATAGAAGGAAAGGAGGGAGCGCACAGATGGAGAGAGTCAGAAGACAGGCCCAGCAGTACCTGCGTAAACAGCGCAGAGTCAACCGCTGGCACAAAGTCGTGAACGTCATGGGCGGTATTGTGGTTTTCTGCACCACCTATGCGCTTATCCTCCCTGCTATCACGATGACCACTCCGCTGGTGTGTGAGATCCCCGAGCACACCCACACCGAGGAATGCTATCAGGTGGAGAGCGTTGTTCCGGGCCGGGAGCCGGCCTGTGGACTGACCGAGGCCGAGGCCCATACCCACGGCGAGGACTGCTATCGGGCAGAGAGCCGGGAGGTCTGCGGGCTGGAGGAGGCGGAGGGGCATACCCACACCGACGAATGCTATGCCCGGGTCCGGGGCGGGCTGACCTGCACCCAGACGGACGAAACGGTGGAGACCACCGTGGAGAAGCAGGTGGAAAAAGAGGTGGAGCGGCAGGAACCCAAGGAGACTGTCGATGAGAACGGACAGGTGACGGTGGAGTACGAGACGGTCACCGAGACGGTGGTGGAGACAGTGACCGAGACGGTCACCGAGACCGTTCCCCACACCCATACCGACGAGTGCTACGAGTGGGAGGAGAGGCTGAGCTGCACCCTTCCGGAGTCGGAGGGGCACACCCACGACGAGGGATGCCAGGGGGAGGGGGAGCCGGTCCTGACCTGCGAAAAGCCGGAGACCGAGGGCCACACCCACACCGGGGAATGCTGGCCGGAGGATGAGAGCCAGGGGGAGGCCGTGGAGGTCCGGACCCTTATCTGCGGACAGGCCGAGCACACCCACGACGACAACTGCTATCTGGACCTGGAGCTGGAGGAGAAGGATCCTTACCACTGCGGATACCAGGCCGAGCACACCCACGGCCAGGAGTGTTACTTTGAGGACGGTGTGCTGAAGTGCACCATCCCGGAGCATACCCACACCGAAGAGTGCCTGGAGGAGCCGCTGCCCGAGCCTGAGCCCATGGAGCTGAGGGAGACCTTTACCGCCGAGAGCGAGGACGGGGCGGTGATCCTCACCCTTCACGTTGACGGCACGGTGCTTCTGCCCCAGACGGTGAGCGCTGAGGAGACCGCCGGAGAGGCCGGGTTCCGGTTGGCGGTCACCGAGAGCGAGGATATGGACGCCCGGGGCGAGTATGCCGAGCTGGCCAACCAGGAGGGCGAGGTGGTGGCCATGGGGGTCCTGGACTACACCCTTACCTTTCACGATGCGGAGCTGGACCTCTCCGGGTGTGAAGTCACCGTGGAGGTGACTCCCACCGAGGCGTTCCGGCAGTATATGGACGACCCGCAGACCCTGGGTCTTATGACTCTGGATCTGGTGGATGCGGACGCTGCCGGGGACGGAGCCATCGACGGGGAAGCGGCGGAGACGATGGAAGTGATGTTCACCGCCTACACTGAGCGGCGGGGCACGGTAGCCTATGTCCTTACCCGGGGAGCCAACCCCACCTTCACCGTGGAGTATTATGCCAGGCTGGAGCGGGTGACGACGGAGGACGGGACTTCCAATACCCCATTCACCATCATCGATACCGAGGGGGGCGTCCTGCCCCAGAATGGCAGAGATCCCGCCGTCGCCAACCTGTATCTGAGCGAGGATGCCGAGACCAAGAACCAGATCGTCACAAAGAAGACGCTGACCCGGATCTACAAGACGGAGACTTTTGAATACAGCTCCGCCCCCGGGCTCAAATATATCAATATCATCCTCACCAACCAGAAGAGCAACTATGACCTGGTGGAGATCTGGAGCAAGCAGGAGGATGATGGGGAGGACGCGTGGGTCATCCACGAATACGACCCCAGGACCACCCGTATCACCAACCGGCCGGAGACGGCCGAGGCCGACAGCAACTTTATCCTGATCACCAGCGGCACCCAACTGTGTATGGTCTATGAGCCCAAGCGGGAGACGGAGAAGGTGGAGACCAACTTCTACGACTACAATGTCACCGATGGTAAGATCTATAACACGCAGGATGACGCCAGGCTCGGGGTCAATGGACGGGAGGTCACCACCCAGGACGATAACTTGACCTGGGCCAACGTCAACCAGCAGGGCATCAACCATAAAGACAATTACAGCGGTACCGGCGGCAAGCTGGCGTTTGGTAATGGTCCCAACGTTCTTCCCACCGGCTTGGGCGATCAGCAGTGGGTCTGGAACGGGATAACGAATATGCCCAACCAGACAAACGGCACGGTCGGGTTCAGCGGCTGCACCTTCGGCCTGGTCCAGAATGCGCTGAACGGCGGACACATCCAGTATAACATCAATTCTCCTCACCTCTTTAACGATGGAACGGCCATTGGCAAGACCTCGGTCAACGACCGTCAGTTGGGCTTCGGCCGGGTGGGCGATACCTGGACGCTCAGCTGCGTGTATCAGGACGGCGTGGAAGAGCCTATCCTCAGCGGTCTGGAAATTTTTAAAGAGAGATGGAACTGGAATAAGACCAAAAAGATCTACGGCAATGACTTCTGGCCTCTGGACGATCTGGCCGGGAC
>CATKDV010000094.1:0-4772 GCA_949746985.1 uncultured Eubacteriales bacterium
CGGCTTTTTGTACCGCTTTACCGAAAAGGCCTGGGTGGAGCTGATGAACGAGGAGCGGACGGAACTCCACTACGCCTTGACCCGTGAGGAGTGGCAGAGCCTATGAGCGAATACTATATTCCTACCGGCCCCTCGGAGACCGAGTTTACCGAGAAGCGGTCCCGATTCATCGGCCACGTGTGGCCCGTGAATACCGAGGAGGAGGCCCGGGGCTGTGTGGAGGCCATGAAAAAGCGGTATCACGACGCCCGGCACAACTGTTGGTGCTATATCCTCCGCCAGGGGGGCGTGGTGCGGTACTCCGACGACGGGGAGCCCCAGGGGACGGCGGGCCAGCCCATGCTGGGGGTATTCCAGAAGGAGAGTATTGAGAACGTCTGCTGTGTGGTGACCCGGTACTTTGGGGGCATACTGCTGGGGGCCGGGGGGCTGACCCGGGCCTACGGCCGCTCCGCCAAGGACGCCCTGGACGCCGCCGGGGTGTCGGTGGTCCGGCCCTGGTCGGTGATGGAGTGCCAGTGCCCCTACCCCCTCTTTGAGCGGGTGAAGCTGGAGCTTCCCCCCCTGAAGGGGATCGAGGGGGAGCATATCTTCACCTCAGATATCACCTTCCGGGCCTTTCTGCCCCAAGGGGTCGAGGACATCTTTGCCCAGCGGCTTGGAGAGCTGTCTGCCGGAGAGATCGTTCCCCGGACCGTGGGGACCCGATGGCGGGCGGTACCCAGAGAATAGGCGGGAACCAATTTTTTTAAAAAAATTTTTCAAAAAAAAGAGGATTTTTGCCCTTTGCGGAGTATAAGACATATATAGAGAAAAATCACCGCCGGGAAAAGGAGGGGAAGCTATGACCATTCGGGAGGAGCTGGAAAAACGGGAGGAGAAGGATCTCTCCCCCCTGGCCTGCCTGTCTGTCCGGTCAAAGGGCCGGGAGAGGGAGGAGGAGCCCTGCCCGGTGCGGACCTGCTTTCAGCGGGACACCGACCGCATTGTTCACTGTAAGGCCTTCCGGCGTTTGAAGCACAAGACGCAGGTATTTTTGCAGCCCCAGGGGGACCACTACCGCACCCGGATGACCCACACCTTGGAGGTGGCCCGGGTGGCCCGGACCATCGCCCGGGGCTTGGGGCTCAACGAGGATCTGACAGAGGCCGCCGCCCTGGGCCACGATCTGGGCCACACCCCTTTTGGCCATGCGGGGGAGCGGCTTTTGGATGAGATCATGCCCGGGGGCTTCCTCCACGCCCAGCAGTCCCTCCGGGTGGTGGAGCGGCTGGAAAACGACGGGGAGGGGCTGAACCTGACCTATGAGGTCCGCCGGGGCATCCAATGCCACTCCGGGGGCGAGGAGGCCGAGACTCTGGAGGGAAGGGCGGTGCGGATCGCCGACAAGATCGCCTACCTCTCCGCCGACATTGACGACGCCCTCCGGGGCGGGGTCATCTACCCCCTGGACATTCCTGCCGAGGTGGGCCAGCGCCTGGGGGTGACCCACTCCCAGCGGATCAACACCCTTATTACCGACATCATAGAGACCAGCCGGGGAAAGGCGGACATTCTCCAATCTCCGGAGAAGCGGGAGGCCATGGCCCTCCTGCGGGAGTTCATGTTCCGCTCGGTCTACCTCAACCCCGTGGCCAAGGGGGAGGAGGGGAAGGCCCAGGAGATGATCCGCCAGCTCTTTGACTACTACCTGTGCCATCTGGAGGAGCTTCCCGAGGAGTTCCGGGACATCCGGGAGACCGAAGGGAAGGAGCGGGCGGTGTGTGACTACATTGCCGGCATGACCGACGCCTACGCTGTGGAGCGGTATCAGGAGCTATTTATCCCCAAGGCCTGGACGGTCATGTGAGGAGCGCTTTGCGGGGCGTTTTGGGGCCACCGGGCGTTTTTTCCTTTCGGCGTATAACTTTGTCACATTTTGGAAATCATCAGGGAAGGGGGGAGAGGCATGGCCATCCCGGAACAATTTATAGACGAGCTGGTGGCCCGGAGCGATATCGCCGACGTGGTGGGCGAGTATGTCTCCCTGACGCCCAAGGGGGCCAACATGTGGGGCCTGTGCCCCTTCCACACGGAAAAGACCCCCTCCTTTTCGGTGAACCGGGACAGGCAGATATATAAGTGCTTCGGATGCGGCAAGGGGGGCGGCGTGATCAACTTTGTCATGGAGATGGAGCATCTGAGCTATCCCGACGCCATCCGCCACTTAGCCCGGCGGGTGGGGATGGAGGTCCCCGAGACCCGGGGCAGCGACGAGGGCCGGAAGAAATACCGCCGGGCCCTGGAGGCCAACAAGGAGGCCGCCCGGTTCTATTACGGCTATTTGGGTTCCCCCGGCGGCTCCGCCGTCCGGGACTATATCGCCCAGCGGCGCATCAGTCCCAAGTTCGCCACCCGGTTTGGACTGGGGGCGGCGCCGGGGGAGTGGGACGTTCTCACAAAAGCCCTTACCGCCAAGGGGTTCAGCAAGATGGAGCTCATCGACGCCGGCCTTGCCGTGGCGGGGAAGAACGGGGGGGTATACGACAAATTCCGCTCCCGGCTCATGCTTCCCGTCATCGACGTGCGGGGGGACGTGGTGGGCTTTACCAGCCGCATTTTGCCGGGGCTGGAGGGAGCCAAGTACCTCAATAGTCCCGACACGGTGTGCTTCAAGAAAAGCCAGCTTGTCTACGCCCTCAACTTCGCCAAGGCCACGAAACGGCCCAACCTCATTCTGGTGGAGGGAAACATCGACGTCATCACCCTCCACCAGGCGGGCTTTGACAATGTGGTGGCCACCATGGGCACCGCCCTCACCGCCGACCACGCCCGGATCCTGTCGCGGTACACCAAGGAGTTGGTACTCTGTTACGACAATGATGAGGCGGGGAAAAAATCCACCGACCGGGTGCTGGGCATCCTGAGGAACGCCGATCTCACGGTGCGGGTCCTCCAGCTCCCCAATGCAGCGGGGGAGGACGGAAAGCCCCTTAAGCAGGACCCGGACGATTTTGTGAAGAAATTTGGCCCTGCGGCCTTTGAAAAGTGCCTGAACGGCTCGGCGGGACAGAACGACTATCAGCTGGATGCCCTGTTGCAGCGGGCGGACCTCTCCACCGACGAGGGGAAGATGGCCTTCCTCCGCGCGGCGGTGGAGACGGTGGGACGGCTCCAAAGCCCCATCGAGCGGGAGATCTATGGAAATAAGGCGGCCCAGGCGGCAGGCATCACCGGAACAGCGTTCGGTCAAGAGGTAGAGCGCTGGCGGCGGAGTCAGGCGCGGCAGGCTCGGAAGAAGGAGGAGCGCCGGGATCTGACCCCCGCCGTTTCCCGCCAGCCCAAGGCTCGCCAGCTCCGGTACGAGAATATTCGTTCCGGCCTTGCCGAGGAGGGAGTGCTGCGGCTGGTGCTGATGGACCCGGCCCTGTTCTCCCTGGCGGACGTAACGCCGGAGCTGTTCTCGTCCCCTGTGCTGGGAAAGGCCTTCGGACTTCTGAAAGACCGTCATGACCGGGACCTGAGCGTTCAACTGCCCGCCCTGGCGGGGGAGTTCACCGCCGAGGAGATGAGCCACCTGGTGGAGGCCGCCGGTCAGCCGGAATCCATGGCCCACGCCAGCCGGGCCATGGGAGACTACATAAAGACCATACGCTCTGAAGCCCGGATGCGGCAGGACCCCAATAGTCTGGACGCCCTGCGGGAGCTTCGGGACAGGCAAAGAGAAAAGACGACAATGGAGGATGGACAATGAGCGAGAAGAAGAATAGCAAGGCCCCTGAGAAGGCCGCGAAGAGCAAAGAGCAGGTTCCCCAGGTCTCCGCTGAGCAGAGGGAGGCGGGCAAGGCGGAGCTGATGAAGCTGCTGGAGGGAGTTCCGGGCGCGGAGAAGGTGGCCGATCTTCTTAACAAGGGAAAGAAGAAGGGCAAGCTCTCCGCCGGCGAGATGATGGAGGTCCTGGATGAGCTGAACCTGGAGAGCGATCAGATGGACAAGCTCTACGACATCATGGAGAACCTGGGCATCGACGCCGCCGGGGACGAGGAGGACCTGCCCGACCTGGATGAGCTGACGGAGGAGGACCTGGAGCCCCCGCCCGAGGAGCTGGAGGAGACCGAGGAGGTCGGCGAGGAGGAGGTGGTGGACCCCACCGCCCTGGCCGATACCTTCGGCGTGGACGATCCGGTGCGGATGTACCTCAAGGAGATCGGCAAGGTGGACCTGCTCACCAGCGATGAGGAGGTCGTCCTGGCCCAGGCCATGGGTACGGGCAATGAGGCGGCCGCCACCCTGGCCGAGGCGGGGGACGACCTGGACCCCGAGACCCGGGCGGAGCTGGAGAAGGCCGTGAAGGCCGGCGAGAAGGCCAAGCAGCGTTTGGCCGAGGCCAACCTCCGCTTGGTGGTCTCCATCGCCAAGCGGTATGTGGGCCGGGGAATGCTCTTCCTGGATCTCATTCAGGAGGGAAACCTGGGTCTTATCAAGGCGGTGGAGAAGTTCGACTATGTGAAGGGCTTTAAGTTCTCCACCTACGCCACCTGGTGGATCCGCCAGGCCATCACCCGGGCCATCGCCGACCAGGCCCGGACCATCCGCATCCCGGTCCACATGGTGGAGACCATCAACAAGGTCATCCGGGTCAACCGCCAGCTCCTTCAGGAGCTGGGCCATGATCCCTCCCCGGAGGAGACGGCCAAGGCCATGCACAGTGGTTCCACCCCTTGGGAGAGGCTGGAAGAGAAGGATCGGAACGATAGGGTCCAGAAGATCCGGGAGATCCTGAAGATCGCCCA
>CATKDV010000095.1:0-1632 GCA_949746985.1 uncultured Eubacteriales bacterium
AGAACGTAATTACCTTCCTGCGGCGGGATGGAGCTGTGTTCAGCATGGGCGTAAACAATGCTGGGCAGCTGGGCACGGGTTACAGCATCGATGAGAACAATCCCTATCCCGTATCCGGCGGCGCGGTGGGCACCACCTATCTGACCGGGGCGCTGGATCTTGCGGACGGCAACGCCCATGCCGTGGCTCTGCTGAAGGACCACACCGCCATCTCCTGGGGCGAGAACACCCACGGGCAGTTGGGTGACGGCAGCACGGTGAATTCTGCCAACTTGGCGCCCATCTATGTAAAGAATGCAGATAACAGCGATATTCTGAAAAATGTGGTAAATATCTCCGCCGGCGGAAACGCCTCCGGCGCCCTTGTGGTGCCCGGAGCCGGAGTGGATGTCTCTGACCAGGGAGATGACTATTACCTGACCTGGGGCGAAAACACCACAGCCCAGCAGGGAGACGGAACTACCACCGACCGGCTGCTGCCGGGACGGGTAAGCCAGGGCGACGCCCGGAATTTCGGCGCGCAGGTGACCGATCCGGATTATGCGGGAATGCTGAATAACGTCATGGTCTTCGACGGCTGGGGAACGGGCCTGGCCGCCCAGATCGACGGTAAGGTCTATGGCTGGAACACGGATACCAGCGGTCTGCCCCGGCAGGTGGGTGTGAACGGCGATTATTACAGTCTGGACTTTGCCGGCGCCAGCGGTGTATATGAAGGCGGCGCGGTAGTGACGGGGATCGAGGAGTTGTATATCCCCAGTAAGACGGTGGTTCTGACCAGCAGTCAGAGCCTGGTGCTGGAAGAGCTGCAGCTCTATGTGGAGCATGGCTTCAACCTGATCTATGACAGCCATAAGTGTGTCCTGCCCCTTGATAAGTTGGATGAGGTGACATACCAGAGTTCGGATACAGAGATCGCCACTGTCTCCAGAACAGGCAACCACTTTGTGGTGACTCCCACGGGCAACCGGTATGGCCGGTTGGTGATAAGCCTTGCCTACGGCGATTACAAGACCAACTTTGAGGTGCAGGTGCTGCCCGACGCACCGGCCCATGACGCTGACCTGGAGATCAAGACCGCTCCCATGGCCAAGGCCGGGGTGCGGGGCTCTATCGCCCTGCGCAGCGACGGTACGGTTTGGACCTGGGGTACGCTGCTGCTGAGCCATGCTGGTTTGCTGGCGTCGAGAACTGCGAGTGATCCCAATTTGCCGATAGACGTTTCGATTGCCAATCTCTTCTATGACACTACGGCCAACCGGGAATATCCCCATCCGGTGGACTTCGGTGATCTGGAGGAGGGAGAACATTTTGTGGCGGTGGATGTGGGCTATAACCACTATATGGCCCTGACCAACCTTGGTCATGTGTATACCTGGGGTTCCAATGAGTATGGCCAGCTGGGCATTGGGACCTGGAACAGCGAATATACAGACTGGGTGACCACCTGTAATCCGACCATTTACCGCTATAAGAACACAACAGATACCTTGACGCCTCAAAAGGTTGCCATTGAGGGAGTGACGGCAATTGCTGCCGGCGCTTATCACTCTGTGGTACTGAAGGAGGATGGTTCGGTCTGGGCCTGGGGCCTCAATACCGAGGGTCAGGTGGGCGCAGGTCGGATCGGAA
>CATKDV010000096.1:0-15138 GCA_949746985.1 uncultured Eubacteriales bacterium
TAATTCTCTTTATACGATGCCCTGAGCCAGCATAGCCTCGGCCACCTTCAGGAAGCCCGCGATGTTGGCGCCGGCCACCAGGTTGCCCTCCATGCCGTACTCCTTGGCGGCAGAGGCAGCGGCGTTGTAGATGCTGACCATGATGCCGTGGAGCTTCTGGTCCACCTCCTCGAAGGTCCAGGAGAGACGCTGGGAGTTCTGGCTCATCTCCAGCCCCGAGGTGGCCACGCCGCCGGCGTTGGCCGCCTTGGCAGGTGCGAAGAGGACTCCGGCGGCCTGGAAGGCGGCAACCGCCTCGGGAGTGGATGGCATATTGGCGCCCTCGGCCACGGCGAAGCAGCCGTTTTTGATAAGGGCCTTGGCCCCCTCCTCGTCCAGCTCGTTCTGGGTAGCGCAGGGCAGGGCCACATCGCAGGCAACAGTCCAGATGCCCTTGCAGCCCTCCACATATTTGGCAGTGGGGACATAGTCCAGATAGGTCTTGATCCGGGCCCGCTTGACCTCCTTGATCTCCTTCATCACCTTGTAGTCGATGCCCGCCTCGTCCACGATGTAGCCGTTGGAGTCGGACATGGCGATGACCTTGGCCCCCAGCTGGGAAGCTTTCTGGTTGGCGTAGATGGCCACATTGCCCGAGCCGGAGATGACCACCCGCTTACCTTCAAAGGACTTCCCGGCGGCCTTGAGCATCTCGTCGGTGAAATAGCAAAGGCCATAGCCCGTGGCCTCAGTCCGGGCCAGGGATCCACCGTAGGTCAGTCCCTTGCCGGTGAGGACTCCGGTATACTCGTTACGCAGGCGCTTATACTGGCCGAAGAGGAAGCCGATCTCCCGGCCCCCCACGCCGATATCCCCGGCGGGCACGTCAGTATCGGGACCGATATGGCGGCACAGCTCGGTCATAAAGGACTGGCAGAAGCGCATGATCTCGGCATCGGACTTGCCCTTGGGGTCAAAGTCGCTGCCGCCCTTGCCGCCGCCGATGGGTAGAGTGGTCAGGGAGTTCTTGAACACCTGCTCAAAGCCCAGGAACTTGATGATGGACAGATTTACGCTGGGGTGGAGCCGCAGTCCCCCCTTGTAGGGGCCGATAGCCGAGTTGAACTGGACACGGTAGCCCCGGTTCACCTGGACTTTACCACTGTCGTCTGCCCAGGGCACCCGGAACATAAGGATACGCTCAGGCTCCACCAGCCGCTCAATGATCCCGTTCTTCTCCAGCTCAGGACGGCGCTCCACCACGGGCTCCAGGGATTCCAGAACCTCCTGGACCGCCTGGAGGAACTCGGGCTCATGGGCGCTCTTCTTCTCCAAAGAGGCGTAGACGCTCTTCAGATACGCGTTTTTCAAAGCCATATCCATCAATCTCCTTCCAAAATAAGACGGATGAGACCGCCATTCATTCAAAATTGTTCTAAGCCACTGTTGGTAACAGGTTTATTATACAATGGCCCAATGGAAAATGCAAGAAAAACTTACTTAACTTGCAAATTTTATTATCCCCAACAATCCGCTTTCCCCTTCTACATCCGGGATTGTGCATAGCGGCGAACTGTGGTACACTATCCGGTGGTGATAAGCTATGATACGGATACAAAATTTATCCCTCCCCTTGGATTATGGGCCAGAGGAACTGAAACGCAGGGCTGCCAAAGCCCTGGGGGTATCCCGCTCCGCCCTTGGGGCGGTTCGGCTGCTGCGCCAATCGGTGGACGCCCGAAAAAAATCCGACGTACGGTATGTGTGTACCGTGGGGGTGGAGGTCCAGGAGGCTGCCGCGCTGGCAGCCCGGCTCCACAATGGGAATATCAGCCTTTGGGAACCACAGCCCTATGTATTTCCCGGCGTGAAGCGGACCTCCCCCCTGCCCCCGGTGGTGGTGGGCATGGGTCCGGCGGGGCTTTTCTGCGCCCTGTTCCTGGCCCGGAACGGCCTGCCGCCCATCATCCTGGAGCGGGGCCGGAACGTGGACGAGCGGACGGAGGATGTGGAGCATTTCTGGACGACCGGTTCCCTGTCCCGGACCTCCAACGTCCAATTTGGCGAGGGGGGCGCAGGCACCTTCTCCGACGGCAAGCTGAATACGGGGACCCATGACGGGCGCATCGGGGCCGTGCTGGAGGAGTTTGTCCGCCATGGGGCCCCGGAGGACATCCTTTGGCAGCAGAAGCCCCACGTGGGCACCGACGTGCTCCGGAGTGTGGTGAAGTCTATACGCGAGGAACTGCTCTCCCTGGGGGCGGAGGTCCGCTTTACGCATCAGCTCACCAGCCTGCGCATAGAGGGGGGACGCCTGACGGGGATCTATTTCGATACTGAACAGGGCCCGATGAGCGAGGCACTGGATTGCGATACTCTGGTCCTGGCTCCCGGCCACTCAGCCCGGGACACCTTTCAAATGCTGTATGAGGCGGGAGTGCCCATGGAGAGCAAGCCCTTTGCCATCGGCTGCCGCATCGAGCATGAGCAGGCCGCCGTCTCAGAGGCCCAGTACGGCCCCGCCTGGCAGAAGCTGCCCCCGGCGGATTACAAGCTGGCCTGCCATCTGCCGGGCGGCCGAAGCGCCTTCACCTTCTGCGTCTGCCCCGGAGGGCAGGTGGTGGCCGCCGCCAGCGATTTCGGCCAGGTAGTCACCAACGGTATGAGTCTCCGGGCCCGGGATGGAGGCAACATTAATGGCGGCTTCCTGGTAGGGGTAGGCCCCGGAGATTTCGAGGGACATGACCCCCTGGCCGGGGTCCGGTTCCAGGAGCAGTGGGAGCGAAGCGCCTGGGACCTGGGGACTGGAGGACTGCCCCCTATCTATGTCCCGGGCAAACCCGTTTTTCACGCCCCCACTCAACTGGTAGGAGACTTTCTGGCTGGGCGGCCCTCCACTGGGTCCGGCAAGGTCCATCCCACCTATCGCCCCGGCGTGACGCCCGGTGATCTGGCAGACTGTCTGCCCACTTATGTGACGGATACTCTTCGCGCCGCTCTGCCTCTTTTTGACCGAAAGCTTCATGGCTTTGCCGATCCGGGAGCTGTGCTTACCGGCATTGAGACCCGATCCTCCTCCCCCGTCCGCATCCTTCGGGATGAATGCTTCCAATCCTCTCTCCGGGGCCTTTACCCCTGCGGCGAGGGGGCAGGTTATGCCGGAGGTATCACCTCCGCCGCTGTAGACGGCATTCGTGTGGCTGAGGCGGTGGCTGCCGGATCTAAAATTTAGGGGTATCTGAGTCAAATCTTGTATAAAATCTCCTCTATGACCCAATATTAGGGATTAGAGGAGATTTTTCTATCTCTTTTCTCCTCAACATGATAGGCTTTACTCTCGAATCCTGTCACAAAAGAAAGGAGAAAGAGAATATGAGCAGGACCAAGTATGAAAGAGACATTTCCTATGATAACGAGCGACATGTGTACTACCTTTACATGGATTTGGGAAAGGACGAGGACGGCCGGCGGATCCGGCGGTACGGCACCTATCCCACCCTCTCCACCGCCCGAAGAGCCAGAGACCAGTTCCTTCTGAAAAAGGCCCAGGGGCAGTTCGTCCAGCCGGTCAGCATGACATTGGATGAATGGCTGGAGCGATGGATGCAGGAGGTCATCATCCCCAACCGGGCGGAAACCACCACCTATGGCTACCGAAAGATCATCGACAACCATCTCTCCCCCGCCTTGGGCAGTATTCCTATTCAGGATCTGAGTCCTAAAGACCTTCAGCACTATTATGCTATCCTGATGCGAAAAAAACATTTGAGTCCCAATACTGTCCGGCGGCATCACGATCTGCTCTCTGCCGCTCTCCACGCCGCCATGCGGCAGGATCTGATCCTCCGCTGTCCCACCGAACGGGTGGAACCCCCTCATGTGATCTACAAGGAGACTCGGTATTACACCGCGGAAAATCTAAAAAAGCTCTACAAACTTGTGGAGGGCCATTGGCTGGAAACGGTGGTACACCTTGCCGGAAGTCTGGGACTTCGGCGGGAAGAGATCTGCGGCTTGCGGTGGTCCAGCGTGGACTTCCAGATGCGGAAGATCCACATTCGGGAAGCCCGGACCGCCGCGGGAGCCAAGGTCATCGACAAGGAGACGAAAAACCGTTCCTCCTCTCGGGTGCTCCACATGGGGGACGATATCTACTACCTTCTGCGCCAGGAACGGCGGCGGCAAAATGAGAGAAAGCTGGCCGCGGGTGAAAAGTGGCCCAACAGCGGCATGGTGGCGGTTGACAGGAAGGGCCAGCCCTTCTCCCCCAACAATCTGTCTATGAACTTCACCCGGTTTATCCGCAACAGCGACCTTCCCCCCCTGACCCTTCATGGGCTGCGGCATACCTTTGCCACAGTGGCCTCCTCTCAAGGGGCGCCCTTGTTCGACATTGGGAAGGCCCTGGGTCACTCCACCCCGGCCACCACGGGGAAAATCTATACCCACCTGGTAGACCAGCTCCACACCGACACCCTGGCCCGGGTTGCGGCAGCCTTACAGTAGCTTTCCGCGCAAATCACCTTTCTGATAAAAGAACCGACGCCCGCCGAAAACGATGATTTTCCGGTGGGCGTCGGCTTATAAAACGGCCATAAACCGCGGGTAGAGTCTTCTAAACCAGCTGTCGGTTGCCTCTATCCAGGAAAGGCGATATGATGAGGGCATCAACACAAAGGAGTGATGAGTCCAGTGAAGAAACAGTCCTTCGGAGATATGGTGGCGGCTTTGCGAAAGGAAAAAGGCATGACTCAGCTTGAACTGGCCGAAAAAATGGGGGTCACAGATAAGGCCGTGTCAAAATGGGAGCGGGATCTGTCCTTCCCGGATGTGAGTTCTATCCCTAGGCTCGCCGAGCTCTTCGACATATCCGTTGACCAGCTCATGCAGGTCCGGAAATACGAGGGGCAAGAGTCGGAGCACAGCAAAATTGCCCATATCCTGGACCTTTCCCTCAAAGCTGTGGCCCTGTCCATGGGGATCTCCGCGCTGGTCCTCTCCCTGATGAATAGGGTGGAGACAGCGGCGGCGGTCCAACTGCTGGGGATCGGTCTCGCCTGCCTGGCCGCAGCCCAGCTTGCAAAATAGAACGGGCAAACTGGGTGTCATCTCTCTCCCAAGGCCTGGTAGGGCTTATGCTTCCCCACATACTGGTAGGCCGGACGGATAATTTTGCCCATGTTGATCAGCTCCTCCATCCGGTGAGCGCTCCAGCCCACCACCCGGGCGATGGCAAAAATGGGCGTGTAGAGCTCCAGGGGCAGCTCCATCATATGGTAGACGAAGCCGGAATAAAAGTCCACGTTGGCCGAGACCCCTTTGTACATCTTCCGCTCCCCAGCGATGACCTTGGGACCCAGCCGCTCCACCATAGTGTAGAGGGCATAGTCCTCCTGCCGGCCCTTCTCTGCCGACAGCTTCTCCACCAGAGAATGCAGCAGCTTGGCCCGGGGGTCGGAGAGGGAGTAGACCGCGTGGCCCATGCCGTAGATAAGCCCCGACTTGTCAAAGGCCCGCTTGTCCAACAGGGCCCGGAGGTAGGCCTCCACTTCTTCTTCGTCCCTCCAGTCCCGGACGTGCTCCTTCATATCCTCAAACATTCTCACTACCATAATGTTCGCTCCGCCGTGGCGGGGTCCCTTCAGGGAGGCCAGAGCCGCCGCCATGCAGGAGTATGTATCGGTGCCCGAGGAGGTGACCACATGAGTGGTAAAGGTGGAATTGTTGCCGCCGCCGTGCTCGGCGTGGAGGGTAAGGCAGGCGTCCAGCACCTTGGCCTCCCAAGGACTGTACTGGGAGTCGGGGCGGAGCAAGTGGAGGATGGTCTCCGCCGTGGAAAGCCCGGGATCTGGAGCGTGGATATAGAGGCTGTTTCCCTCCTTATAATTGCAGGCTTGGTAGCCATAGACCGACAACAGGGGAAATACGGCGATGAGCTGCAGACATTGGCGCATCACATTAGACAGGTGGATGTTGTCCGCCCTGCCGTCATAGGCTGCCATGTTAAGAACGCTCCGGGCCAAGGAGTTCATCACATCCCGGCTGGGGGTCTTCAGGATCACGTCCCGAACAAAATTATTGGGAAGAGTTCGGTAATAGCCCAAAAGCTGCTGGAACTCCGCCAGCTCCTCCCCGGTGGGAAGATGGCCCAGAAGGAGAAGGTAAGCCGCCTCCTCAAAGCCGAAGCGGTTCTCCCGGAGGCTTCCGGTCACCAACTCCTCCACATCCACCCCCCGGTAGTAGAGCTTGCCCTCACAGGGGACCTCAGTACCGTCGGGAAGCTTCTCCTTGGCGTGCACCTCCGAGATCTCGGTCAATCCCGCCACCACGCCCTTCCCGTTCAGATCCCGCAGGCCCCGTTTCACATCGTATTTTACATAGTCCGCGGCGTTGATGCGGCTGTGCTTTCTCACATCCGCCGCCATGGCCCGCACCTCGGGCCGAAGGTCATGATAGTTGGGATTGCTCGCCATTTGCGCCTCCTTTTTTCCGTATAAACCAATCTTACAATATTTAGAATAGCACAGAGTTATTTCCATTGTATGAATCGGACCCCGATCTTTTTTCCCTTTTTCTGGCGCAAAAAAGGCGGCCCTGAAGACCGCCTTTTTCCTATCTGCTTCAAGAAAGGAGCAACTTATCATCGGCTTCGTCGGAGCCAGAGGCCTTGCTAAACATCCCCAGAAGAGTCTCCACCGTCAGTTTCTTTTTCTCCTGGCCGGATACGTCCACAGCGATCTTTCCGTCGTACATCATGATGAGTCGGTCTCCATGAGCAATGGCGTCCTTCATGTTGTGGGTGATCATCAGGGTGGTGAGCTTATCCTTCTGAACAATGCGCTCGGTGGTGTCCAGCACCTTGGCCGCTGTCTTGGGATCCAGGGCGGCGGTGTGTTCGTCCAGCAGGAGAAGCCTTGGCTTCCGCAGGGTTGCCATCAGCAGGGTCAGGGCCTGGCGCTGGCCGCCGGAGAGAAGGCCCACCTTGGAGGTCAGCCGGTCCTCCAGACCCAGGTCCAGAAGTTTCAGCAGTTCCTGGTATTCCTCCCTCTCTGCCTTGGTGATACCCGCCTTTAACCCCCGGGGCTGTCCCCTGCGGGCAGCCAGGGCCAGGTTCTCCTCGATCTGCATGGTGGCGGCGGTTCCCATCATAGGGTCCTGAAAAACCCGGCCAATATAAGGGGCCCGCTTATGCTCGGGCAAATGGGTCACATCCACTTCGTCAATGGTGATGGAGCCTTGGTCCACCGGATAGACTCCGGCTACGGCGTTCATCAGGGTGGACTTGCCCGCCCCGTTTCCGCCGATGACAGTGACAAATTCTCCGTCGTTCAGGGTGAGGCTGACTCCCTTAAGGGCCACCTTCTCGTTGACGGTGTTGGCATTGAAGGTTTTCCAGACGTTTTTAAGTTCAAGCATTTCCGGCAGCCCCCTTTCTCTGGCCCTTCCCAAAGTATTTGCCCTTCCAATAGGGGATGGTCAGGAAGATGGCCACCACCACGGCGGAGAGAAGCTTCAGGTAGTTGGGGTTAAGACCCATCTGGATCACCGCCTGGAGCACCATATAGTAGAGAATGGCGCCGATGGAGACTGACAGCAGCTTTAAGGCAAAGTTGACAAACACCTTCCCCAGCAAGACCTCGCCGATAATAACGGCGGCCAGGCCGATGACGATGGCACCCCGGCCCACATTGATCTCGTTGGAGCCATTATACTGGCACAAAAGAGCGCCGGACAGGGCCACCAGCCCGTTGGAAAGCACGAGGCCAAGCACCTTGCAGAAATCGGTGTTGATTCCCTGGGCACGGGCCATATTGGCGTTGGACCCGGTAGCCCGGAGGGCAGCGCCCAGCTCTCGGCCAAAGAACCAGTACAAAATGGCGATCAGGGCTACGGTAAACAGGCCCACCACAAGGATGGGATGGCGGTAGATGGGAAAGCCTCCCTTGCTCCCCTGGACAAAACGCAGGGAAACCAGTAGCTTGTCCAGGGTCTCCTTCTGCATGATGGACAGGGCTACTGACGCCTTGAAGTTCATAATGGCCATGTTCACCGAATAGAGCGACAACTGGGTCAGGATACCGGCCAGGATCGCCGGTATCCCACAGGCGGTGTGGAGAACGCCAGTCACCAGGCCCGCCAGCATCCCCGAAAGCATAGCCGCCAGCATGGCGAGCCACAAGTTGACTCCGCTGGAAAATAACATCACGAATACTGCGCCCCCGGTACACAGAGTGCCGTCCACCGTCAGGTCCGCAATATCCAATATTTTATAGGTGATATAAACGCCGATGGCCATGATGCCCCAAATCAGTCCCTGGGACACCGCTCCCGGCAGAGCGCTGAGAAAGCCAGACACAGGCGATCCCTCCTCAATGCAAAGATACCAGAAAACAGCGGGAAAGGAGGTCCTTTCCCGCTGTTTTCATGCGGTTCGGAAATTACTCGGTCACGATGGCCTCGTACCCCTCGGGGGCGGTCAGGCCCAAAGCCTCACAGGTAACGGGATTGTACTTCTTGACGAACTGAGGTGCGTACTCGATGGCCATAGTGGAGATATCGGCGCCGTTGGCCAGAATGTCGACGGCCATCTCACCGGTCTTGTAGCCAATATCATAGTAGCTGATGGACAGGGTTGCCACACCGCAGCCGCCGCAGATGCCCTCTTCCCCGGCAAAGACGGGGATCACGCCCCGGCAGATGTTATCAATGATACCGGTGTTGTTGGCAGCAGTGTTGTCGGTGGGCACATAAAGCACATCACTGTTGGACACTGCGTTCTGGACAACCGTGGCCATATCGTTGGTATCAGAGAAGGGATACAGCTCACAGATATAGCCCATATCCTCCAGATACTTCTGAACATTGTCCACTTGGTACTGGCTGTTAGGCTCGGCAGAACAGTAAACGAGACCGATATCGGTGGCATTGGGATACCAATCCTTGATCATCTGGGCCTGCTGGTCCAGAGGCGCCAGGTCGGAAGTTCCGGAGACGTTGCTCCCTACCGTTCCGGAGAAGTTGTCGATACCCAGGGCCACACCATACTCAGTAATTGAGGTTCCAAGCACCGGGATGACGTCAGTAGCGGAGGCGGCTGCCTGGAGGGGCGCTGTAGCATTGGCCATGATCAGATCCACCTTGTTGGAAACAAAACCGTTGATGATAGTACCGCAAGTGGGGGTATCGCCAGCGGCGTTCTGCTCCTGAATGTCCACCCGGCCAGGGAGCAATGTGTTCAAAGCATCCTTAAAGCCTTGGGTGGCGGCATCCAGAGCGGGGTGAGGCGCCAGTTGGCAAATACCCACCACATACGTATCATCGGCAGACTCTACCGGAGTTCCACTCTCTACGGCAGGATCCGGACTCTCCGGGGCGGGAGCCGGAGTCTGTGCGGCCCCGCCGCCACAGGCGGCAAGCGACAGGGCAAGAGCTCCTGCAACGCCCAAAGTCACAAGTTTGCGAAATTTCATTTCATTTTCCTCCCATTTGCTTTAGCGGTTAAAAGCGCTAAATTGCTATGTGCTATTATAGCATGTGTTTTTGAAATGTCAACAGAAAATTTTACTTTGTCCGATTGCGAGATCACCACATATTCAAAAAATGCGAAATTCTCCCCACTGCCCGTAACACTCCGGAGGTAAAGCGGACCTTTGTATAAGATAAAGATTTTATAAAATCAAAGCAGCCATTCTGCCCCAATGGATATAGAGATAGAATGACCGTAGACTTTTTGGCAAAAATATGATATACTGCTTTTACATATGTAATTACTTGGGGGGGGGATTTCCCTTGAAGACTGATATTTTAGGTGTCAGTATCGACGATCTGACTTTGGACGAGGCCATAGACGCCGGCGCAGCGTTAATGGAGGACGAGCAGTTCCATTATGTGGTCACTCCCAACCCGGAGTTCATTCTGTCCGCCAAGAAAAACGAAGCCTTTCGCAGGGTCCTCAATCAGGCCGACCTTGCCCTCCCTGACGGCATCGGCGTGGTCTACGCCGCCAAGATCCTGGGACGGCCTTTGAAGGGACGGGCCCCCGGCGTGGATTTTGCCCAAGGTCTCATGGCCCGGATGTCCCACACGGGACAATCCCTTTTCCTTTTGGGCGCTAAACCAGGTGTGGCAGAACAGGCTGCGGCAAACCTCCGCGAGTCTCATCCCGGTCTGTTGATCTGCGGCACTCACGATGGCTATTTCAAAGAGGACAAGCCCGTCATTGAAGCGATCCGGAACGCCAAAGCCGATGTAGTCTTTGTCTGCCTGGGAGCTCCCAAGCAGGAGTTTTGGATGGCAAAAAACGGGCCTTTGACTGGGGCAAAACTGGCAGTTGGGCTGGGCGGTTGTCTCGACGTATTCGCCGGCAATGTCCAACGGGCCCCCGAAGGCTGGCAGAGAGCGGGACTGGAATGGCTATACCGGCTCATCAAGGAGCCTAGTCGCATCGGGCGAATGTCCAAGTTGCCCCTCATCCTGGTGGACGCTGTGGGTGCGCGGCTGGGAGGAAAGTGATATGAAAAAAGGTACGCTTATCGTCTTTGAGGGGACCGACGGTTCCGGCAAGTCCACCCAGTTCAGGCTGCTGTGCGACAGGCTCCAGAACCTGGGGATCGACTTCCAGCGTCTGGTGTTTCCTCAGTATGCAGAGCCTTCCTCTGCCCTTCTCCGGATGTATCTGGAAGGGGAGTTCGGCTCCCACCCCTCCGACGTGAACGCTTATGCCGCCTCCACCTTCTACGCGGTGGACCGCTATGCCGCCTGGAAAAAGGTGTGGGGGGCAGGGTATGCGGCCGGGGGGCTGGTGCTTTCCGACCGGTACACCACCTCCAACGCCGTCCACCAGGGAGGCAAGCTGTCCGAAGAAGAACAGCCCGCCTTTTTCGATTGGCTTTTCGATTTTGAGTACCGGAAGCTGGGGCTTCCCCAGCCCGATGTGGTAATCTACCTGGATATGCCCACTGAAAAGTCGGTGGAGCTCCTTCGCTCCCGGGAGGAGGCCACCCACACCAAGGGAGATATCCACGAGGTGGACACGGAGTATCTGGCCCTCTGCCGTCAAACCGCCCTCCGGGCGGCAGATCACTATGGCTGGCAGCAGATCTCCTGCGTGGACGAGCAGGGAAAGATCCGTTCTATCCAGGATATTCACCAGGAGATCTGGAACATTTTGGTGAATAGTATTTCCGCTTTACAGGGAGGTCGTTAAAATGGTTTGTATTCTGCTTGGAAACGGCTTTGAAGAGGCAGAGGCTCTGGTGCCTGCCGATCTGCTCCTCCGAGCCGGCGCTGAAGTTGTCCTCACCTCTTTGGAGGGAAGTTTCGTTGCCGGTTCCCACAACATCACAATAAAAGCCGATAAAACATTATCTGAGATCGACCCTGCCGCCGTAGAACTGGTAATGCTTCCCGGCGGATTGGGCGGCGTAAAAGCTCTGGCTTGCGATCCCCGGGTGGCAAGGCTCGTTCACTCCACATTGGCTCAGGGCGGCTATGTCGCCGCTATTTGCGCTGCCCCCACTCTGCTTGCCTCTCTTGATCTCTTAGCGGGGAAGCGGGCCGTTTGCTATCCCGGTATGGAGGATGAGATGCCCGGAGCCGTTATCCAGTCCAGCGTTCCCTTTGTGGTAGACGGACACATCATCACCGGAGAGGCCGCCGGAGCCGCTTTCCCGTTTGGCCTTAAGTTAGTGGAACTTTTAAAAGGACCTGAGTCCGCTCAGAAGGTAAAAGATGCCATCCACTATCACGGCTGAAAAGGCCGTATTGCGAGAATCTGTCAAGAATATTCACTTGACAGATAAGGAGCGGTATGAAAGCGACCAACTCCTTTTTCAGCGTTTTCTTTCTCTTCCTCAGCTGGCATGGTGTTCCTCGATCCTTCTCTATTATGGTGTAGGGAGGGAACCGAATACCTCTCAACTTATAGAGCCTTTGTCTCAATTGGGAAAGGTTCTGGCTCTCCCCTGCAGCCTGTCTGGAGGACAGATGGAGGCCCGCTTGTACCGGGGAGCGAAACAACTTGTCCCGGGTCCTTTTGGTATCCCTGAGCCAGATTTAAATTGCCCTGTTATACAGAGGGATCACCTATCCGCCATTTTGGTCCCCGGCCTGTGTTTTGATGAACGCGGGTCCCGGCTGGGACATGGAGGCGGGTACTATGACCGCTATCTTGCTGGATTTTCCGGCTTGACCATTGCTCTGGGGCGGGATAAACTGGTTTTCCCCTCTATCCCCTCAGAAAAACACGATCTCCCAGTAGGTCTTCTTCTTACAGAGACCCGATGCTTGTCCTTTTCCCGTCAGGAGAAAAGCGGGGCAGCGCCCCGCTTTCCATGTAATCCGGCTTAGCAGCAGCCGTCGTTGCACCCACAGCCGCAACCATTGTTGCAGCCACAGCCGCAGTTGTTGCCGCCCCAGCCGCCGCAGCAGCACAGAAGCAGGATGATGATCAGAATGATCCAGCAGCAACCGCCGCCCCAACCGTTGTTGTTCCCACAGCACATAGAAACTTCACCTCGTTGTTTATTTGACGCCCCGGAGATATGGAACCGTCTCCGTTTCGCCATCCGCAATATCCTATGCGTCTGCCCCACTTCTGGTTCCATTTCTCAGGATGTTAAAATGTCAGGAGTGATTCCTCATGCCTCAAGAAGCTTATGAACGCCGCCCCGCATCCTCCCATTCCAGCCCCCCCAGAGGAGGGGCCGGAAGTGCTCCCCGCCGCCGCAAACGCCGCAGGAGGAGGATGAACCCTCTGCTTTACATTTTGCTGGTGGTAGCGACTTCCGCCCTGCTGGCCGGACTGGCCTGGCTATGGGCCGGAGATGTGTTCGCTCTTAACAAGGAACCCGCTTCGGCTACCATCACCCTGCCTGAGAGTATTTTTACCCAACACGAGGAAACTGTGGAGGTAAAAAAAGACGGGGAACCAGAAAAAGTCGTCCAAACTGTGTCCACGGCAGATATGGGCTATGTTGCCGACCTATTGAAGGAAAACGGCCTTATCGAATATAAATTTCTGTTCAAAATTTTTTCCTCTATCGCCCACGCCAGCCGAAAGCTGACCCCCGGCACATACGAGCTCAACACCGATATGGATTATAACGCCCTGGTAAGCTCCATGTCCGCTCGCTCCGGAAGCCGGAAAACAGTCAGCGTTACCATCCCCGAGGGGTATACTTTGGACCAGATCTTTAATCTCCTTGTCCAAGAAGGAGTCTCCACCCTCTCCACTCTTCAGAAAGTAGCCGCTGAATACGACTTTAAATTCTCTTTCCTTCAGGGGGTTTTGCCCCTGGGCGACTATCATCGGCTGGAGGGCTATCTCTTTCCAGACACCTATGAGTTCTATATGGGCGGTGGAGAAAGCGATGCGGTACAGGTGCTGAACAAGATGATCCTGCGCTTTGACCAACAGTTTACCGATGAACTGCGGCAAAAGGCCGCTGACATGGGGTATACCGTCCATCAGATAGTCACCATCGCCTCCCTTATCGAAAAAGAAACCGACGGCGCCGACCAGACTGCTGTGGCCTCGGTCATCTACAATCGTCTGGAGCGCCCCACCGACGAGACGGTGGGCTTCCTGAACATTGACGCCTCCCTGGTGTACGCCGCCGGGCGGCCTATCACTCAGGAGGACTATCAGACTCTCCAAAGCCCGTACAACACCTATCTCAACAAGGGTCTGCCCCCCGGTCCCATTGCCAGCCCCGGCATGGTGGCCCTCAACTCCGCCCTGAACCCCCAGAGCACGAACTATTATTACTATGCCGTAGGCACTGACAACCTCCACCACTATTTCCGCACCAACTCCGAGTTCCAGAGTTATCTGGCCGCCCTGGGAAACGGCAATGGGTAAGGCCATAGAACTCCTCTCCCCTGCCGGCGATATGGAGCGGCTCCAGATGGCGGTGGCCTATGGGGCGGACGCAGTGTACCTGGCGGGGCAGATGTACGGAATGCGCTCCTTCGCAGGGAACTTCAGCCGGGAGGAGCTGGAGCAGGCAGTCAGACTGTGCCGCCGCCATGGGGTGAAGGTCCATGTGACCTGCAACACCATGCCCCGAAATGAGGAGCTGGCCGGACTGCCTGACTACCTCTCTTTCCTGCAGGAGTTGGGGGTGGATGCCCTGATCATTGGCGATGCGGGGATACTGTCTCTCGCCAAACGCTATGCCCCCTCTCTCCCCGCCCATATGTCCACCCAGATCGGCATCACTAACTATGCCGCTGCCCAGTTTTGGTATGATCAGGGGGCCCAGCGGGTCATCCTGGCCCGGGAGCTAACACTGGAGGAGATCCGGGAGATCTGCGCCAAGCGCCCCCAGGGGCTGGAGGTGGAGGCCTTTGTCCATGGGGCTATGTGCGTCAGCTTCTCCGGGCGCTGCGTTCTCAGCAACTACATGGCAGGCCGGGACGCCAGCCGCGGCTCCTGCGCCCAGCCCTGCCGGTATAAGTACGCCCTTATGGAGGAGCAGCGGCCTGGAGAGTTCTTTCCCGTGGAGGAGGACGACCGGGGCACTTATATCTTTAACTCCAAGGATATGTGTATGATCGACCACATCCCGGAGCTTTTGGAGTCGGGGCTGGACAGCCTGAAGATCGAGGGCCGGGCCAAGTCGGCCTACTATGCCGCCATCGTCACCGGCGCCTACCGCCGGGGTATTGACGCCGCTTTGGCTGGAGAGCCGCTGGACCCGGTGTGGCGGACCGAACTAGATAAGGTGAGCCACCGTCCCTATTCCGAGGGCTTCTACTATGGACGCCCCGAGCAGTACGTGGGAGACGCCCGGTACATCCGGGACTGGCAGGTATCCGCCATAGTCACCTCCTGCGCCCCTAACGGGCAGGCGGTCTGTTCTCTGCGGAACAAATTCCGCCAGGGCGAGACCCTGGAGCTGGTTGGACCTGGGGTACGCCCAGTTTCCTTTGTGGTGGAGGACCTGACGGATGGCAATGGCTTCCCCATAGAGGAAGCCCGGACGCCCCAGATGGCTCTGCGGCTCACGCTGCCCTGTCAAGCCTCTCCCCTTTCCATCCTTAGAAAGCAGGTGGAGCCATGAAAAACCGCCGATACGACTACGATGTGCTCCGGGTCTGCTCCATGCTGGGGGTCATCTATCTCCATGTGGCAGCAGGGGCTTTGCGGAGCTGGAA
>CATKDV010000097.1:0-5915 GCA_949746985.1 uncultured Eubacteriales bacterium
GCACCGGGAGGCGTAGGTGGCAAGGCGCACGTTCCGGTCGGGCTTGAAGGTGGAGATCCCCTTGATCAGTCCGATGGTGCCGATGGAGATCAGGTCGTCCTGATCGCAGGACTGGGTGTAGTATTTTTTTACGATGTGGGCCACCAGGCGAAGATTATGTACGATGAGAGCGTCCCTGGCCTCCTGGTCTCCGGCGGCGAAGCGCTCCAGATACTCCTGTTCCTCGTCGGGCTTCAGGGCCCGGGGAAAGGAGCCGGAGGCGTGGTCCAGGCGGAGAGGGAAGAACAGGGTGTGGAGCATCAGCACGAGCCAGGCGGAGAGCATGGGCGGAGACCTCCCTTTTGAAAATTCTCCACCATTCTATTCAGGGAGGATTTGTCCTGATACTCAAAAGGACCGGGCACAGCCCGGTCCTTTTGAGCCGGTCTGCCCCGGGGCAGACGGCGTTATTTCATGAATTTTTTCAAAAGCCGGGCGACCTCCTTGACGTCGATGGGCTTGGCTATGTGAGAGTTCATCCCGGCCTGCAGGGCCTTCTGAACATCCTCGGCAAAGGCGTCGGCGGTCATGGCGATGATGGGGAGATCCGCGTCGGGCCGGGTCAGGGCCCGGATGGCCCGGGTGGCCTCGTAGCCTGTCATCACCGGCATTCGGATATCCATGAGGATGGCGTCGTAATAGCCGGGGGCGGAGCGTTGGAACATGTCTACGCACAGCTGGCCATTCTCTGCCCAGTCCAGCTCCAGGCCCAGGCTGCGGAGCAGTTCGCTGGCGATCTCCCAGTTGAGCTCGTTATCCTCGGCCAACAGGACCCGGCGGCCGGAGAGGTCGATATCCTGCTGATGGGGGTCGGGCGCGACGTCGTTGGACTGTCCGGTATATTGCATCAGGCTGTGGTATAGGGTGGACTTGAACAGGGGTTTGGAGATGAAGCCGCTGATGCCGGCGGCTTTGGCCTTTTCCTCGATCTCGCTCCAGTCATAGGCGGAGATGAGAAGGATGGGGACCTCGCTGCCCAGGGTGTGACGGATGCGGCGGGCGGTCTCGATGCCGTCGATACCGGGGAGCTTCCAGTCCAGAAGGATGATGTGGTAGGGGTCCCGCTGTTCCCGGCGCTGGAGGATCTTCTGGATGGAGCTTTCCCCGTCCTGACACCAGTCGGCCCGGATGCCGATGGACCGGAGGGAGGCCGCCGTACTCTCACACAGAAGCTGGTCGTCGTCCACCACCAGCATGTTCCAATTGGGGAGGATCATATCCAGCTCGGGGGTCTCGGCCTTCTCCAGGTCCAGGGTGACCCGGAACTCGGTGCCTTTGCCCTGTTCGCTGTCCACCTGGATGGAGCCCTTCATGGCGTCCACGATGTATTTGGTGATGGCCATGCCAAGGCCCGTGCCCTCGGTGCGGTGGACCCGGGTGCTGTCCTCCCGGGAGAAGGATTCAAAGATTTTTTCCTTGAACTCGGGAGACATGCCGATCCCCGTGTCCTTCACCGACAGGTGGACCCGGACGAAATCCTCGCCCACGGGAGACGGTTCCTCGTAAAGGGCGACGGTGACGGCTCCGCCCTCGGGGGTAAATTTGATGGCGTTGGAGAGAAGGTTCAGAAGCACCTGGTTGAGCCGGACGCTGTCGCAATAGACATTCTCGGTGGAGATATCGTGAATGGACACCTGGAAGTCCTGATTTTTGATCCGGACCTGGGGCTGGACGATGGAGACGATGCTTTCCATCACCTCCCGCAGGGAGATCTGGTCCATGCTGAGGGTCATTTTTCCGCTTTCGATCTTGGACATGTCCAGCACGTCGTTGATCAGGCCCAGCAGGTGTTTGGAGGACAGGGTGATCTTCTTCAGGCAGTTCTGGACCTGGTCTTTGTCGTCGATGTTGGTCGTGGCGATGGCGGTCATTCCCACGATGGCGTTCATGGGGGTACGGATATCGTGGGACATGTTGGACAAAAACTCGCTTTTGGCCTTGGTGGCGGCGTCGGCGTTGCGCCAGGCGTCCGCCAGCTCCGTCATCTGCTGCCGGGTCAGGCGGAAATAAAGGGCGAAGATCAGCAGCAGCGCCGCAAGGATCAGGACGGCGCCCAAGATGGCGGAACCAGCCCACTGGCGGTTCAGGTTGTTGAGGATGGAGCCCATGTTGTTGTAGGGCATGAAGGTGAGCAGATACCACTCGGAGTTGGCCAGACGGGTGCAGTAGAGATGCCGCCGCTCCCCATTGATGGTAAATTCGCTGGAATAATCCCGCTTTTCCTGCATGGCGGCGGAGAGCTGTTCCACATAATCCTCGGGAGTCTGTCCGCCTACACTGTCATAAAAGGTCATGGCCCGGTCAAAGTAGTTGTCCCGGGAGGCGTCGGAGGTCCGGATCACGAAGGAGCCGTCGATGCGGATGATGTAGGAGTATTCGTGGTTATTGTTCTCCTCCAGAGAGAGGGTATTGGTGATATAGTCGACGGGCACGGCCCCTACCAGGGCCACGCAGGGATGGTCCTGGGTGAGGGTATGGGAGATGGGGACCCCCATGAGGACCACGCTGTTGCC
The DNA here is from genome assembly GCA_949746985.1 of uncultured Eubacteriales bacterium. GTDB lineage: Bacteria > Bacillota > Clostridia > Oscillospirales > Oscillospiraceae > Vermiculatibacterium. Next base: position 2,553 of record CATKDV010000097.1, read on the forward strand.
CTGGGCGTCCTCTCCCACGGCCACCTTTTTCTGACCGCTGGTCAGGGAGTTCATAAAAGGCTCCGGGTCGGTGACAGAGAGAGGGGAGCCGTAGAGCATCTCAAACTCATTTTGACTGGTGTAAAAGCCCAGATACTCAAAATCCAGCGCCTTGGCAAAGGAGATCAGGGTCTCCTGCTGCTTAGGGTCCTCGTGGATCAGGGAGGGGGTCATGGAGGAGGCCAGGACGGTCATCTGCTCCAGATTCAGGTTGATGGTGGTCTCGAAGTGGAGAGAGATCTGCTCGCTCATGCTGGACATGTAGAGCGAGCCTACCGCATTGATGGTCTGGGTGCTGATATTGCCCATATGGAAGGCGAGGAAGGAGAACACGCACACGCACAGAAGCGTTATGGCGATGAGACTACCCCAGAGAAAACGGGTGGTCTTTCTTTTTAATGCGCTCATAAGTATCAAAACCTCCGCGGAAAAGGATCAGATGGGAAGGGACGCCTGAAAGGTACGGATGGCGGAGACGGTCTGCTCGTAATCTCCCCGCACGGTCTGGGCCAGGGGGAGGGCTTCAGGGTGAAAGCCGTCCCGAAGGGCGTCGCAGAGTTGGCTGCTGGACCGGTAAAGACTGGTGAAGCTCAGATTCTGGCATACGCCCTTGATGGTGTGGGCGCCTCGGAAGGCCTCGCCCCAGTTTTCTGCCGCCATAGAGGTCTGCAGCAGGTCATAGCTGGGATCGTCCAGGAATTTGAGGACAAATTTCCGGATCAGACTCTCACTCCTCAGCCGGCTAAGGACCTCGTCATAGTCGCCGCCCAAAGCGGCGTAGCACTCCTGCAATGTCATGGCCTGTCCTCCTCCTTTTGATCGGGCTTGCCCTGTTCTCCGCCGGCGATGGGGGAGATGATGGAGAGGGTATCCCGCATGTTCTCGTCATAGAACCGGAATTGGCCCCGGCCGCTGCGCTTGACGGTGTATAGGGCGTTGTCCGCGGCGTGGAAGAGGGCGTCGTAATCGGTCCCCACCCGGTCCGCCTGGGCGACGCCCATGCTCAGGGAGATGGGAAACCCCTCATATTCCCCCAGAAGGGAGCTGAAGATGCGCTGGATCGCCGCGTGAGGCTCCGTTTTATATTCCAGGAATATCAGGAATTCATCGCCGCCTACCCGGGCCACGATGTCACCGCCCCGGACGGCCTTGCGGAGCTTCTCTGTAATATGGCACAGAAGATGGTCACCGAACAGGTGTCCCCGGCTGTCGTTGGCCTGCTTAAAATGGTCCAGGTCCAGGATGGCCAGGGCGCACTTGCCCAAGGGCCGCTCCTCCAGACGGATCATGATCTGCTTTCGGGCGCTGGCGTGGTTGAGAAGGCCGGTGAGAGGATCCCGGGAGGCCCTGCGCTGCAGGTCGGCCAACTCCATGCGGCTGGCGTGGATGTCCACGGCTTTGCCGATGGCGCCCATATACCGGGGCGGCTCGTCAGAGGACCAGGTGGCCCGGGCTACGATCCGGTGCCAATGCCACTCCTCCCCGATGTGAAGCGGGCAGTCATAGGTCACTACGGGCTGTCCGGGAGAGGTGCTGCGGACAGCGTCGGAGAGGCCCTGGATATCCTTGGGCTCGGCCAGGGACAGGACCCGGGGGTCGTGGAAGGGGTCTTTGATGACCTCCGGAAAGCCCAGCTTTTGGGCGCCGAAGGGGGAGAGAGTGATCGAGGGGGGGGAGAGGATGAACTCGAACTGGATCTCGTCGGTAAGAGCGGCAAAAAAGTCGTGCTTGATGCGCTCGTGTTCCAGAAGCTGCAGAGTTCGCTTGGATACGGACACGTCCTCGTGGCGGAGGATCTCTCCAGCGATATCGGAGGTGCTCTGGTGGAAGGCCCACATGTCGGTCTGGGTCAGCTCTTGCTGGATGGCGCCGGACAACTCGGTCAGGCACTCCAGCAGGACAGGATTAAAGGTGCCGCACTGACCCTCCAGGATCATTTTTACGGCGGCGGGGTGGGAGAAGGGGGGCTTATAGACCCGCTTGCTGGTGAGGGCGTCGTATACGTCGGCCAGGGAGACCACCTGGGCGGAGATGGGGATGTCGTCCCCCTTCAGACCGTCGGGGTAGCCCTTGCCGTCATAGCGCTCGTGATGCCAGCGGCAGATCTCATAGGAGATCTTGACCAGAGGCTTATCCTGGTAGATGGGCAGGTCCCGCAGCATGCCCGCGCCGATGGTGGTATGGGTCTTGATGGTCTCAAATTCCTCCGGGGTGAGCTTGCCGGGCTTGTTCAGGATCTCTGACGGAATGGCGATCTTTCCAATGTCGTGGAGGGCAGAGGCGGTGGAGATGATGGCCACGTCCGCCGAGCTTAGAGGGTAGATCCCCTTCTGGCGGAGCCGCTCCAGCAGCAGCTCGGTAATGGTGTGGACGTTGCGGACATGGAGGCCGCTTTCGCCGTTGCGGAACTCCACCACGTGGCTGAGGATATCGATCATCAGATTGTTTTGCTGCTCCGCCTCATACATCTGGGCGGCCACCAGGCCCACCAGCCGCTTTTGCTTGGCGTAAAGGAGGATGGTATTTACCACCCGCTTATGGACGATGAGAGCGTCAAAGGGACGGGTGATGAAGTCGGTGGCCCCCAGCTCGTAGGCCCGCTCGATCTGGCTGGCTCCGCTCTCGGCGGAGATCATAATGACGGGGAGATCCTCAATCCAGTGGTTGCGGCCCATCTCGGACAGGACGCCGAAGCCGTCCAGCTCCGGCATGACGATGTCAAGCAGAACAAGGGACAGGTCTGAGCCGATGGACTGGATCAGCTCCACGGCCTGGGCTCCGTTTTCTGCCTCCAGGATCTCAAATTCTTCTCCCAGCATATCGGCCAGGATGGCACGGTTCATTTCCGAGTCGTCGGCAATGAGGATCTTATGCTTTTCGTGGGATGACTGAATGGGGATCACGTCCTTACTGATTGTTGGGCCGGCCGGTCATTCGTTGGGCTCCAGGGGATGGACCGAGGCGTGGAGCCGGGCCGGGGAATGGGGGTATTGGCGGTTGAAGGTCCGGATCAGCCGCCGGCAGACCATACCGCTGTTTTCAAAATTGGCCTGGGGCAGCAGCAGGATATACTGGGATACGCTGCAGCGCGCCGCCACATCCCCGCGCCGCAGGGAGACGCGGATCAGCTCCCGCAGGTTATCCACCACCGTGTCCAGACTGCGGCGGGGCAGCTCCTGCCCCTTTTGGGGAAGGATGGAGATCAGGGCCAGATGGGCGGTATCTCCGCTGCGGACCACCGAGCGGGCGAGGGCGTGATAGATGGTCTTGAATACGTCGTAATCGCACAGCAGCGCGCCGCCTTTGTCGGGGGGCTCCCGGAGC
>CATKDV010000098.1:0-5878 GCA_949746985.1 uncultured Eubacteriales bacterium
AGCTGGGAACCATCCGTTCCCGGCAGGACGGCGGAGATCATACCGCCGAAAAAGAGGATATAGATGGTAATGGGAATCAGCGCACATACAGGCTCCGCCATGGAGGAGAGAATGAATCCCAGCTTCTCCCGGGAGACCTTGTGCTTATCGGTCACAGGGCGCATGATAGCTCCCACGCCGATGGTGCCGAAGGACTGGTTGCACACCACGCCCGAGAGCAGGGCAGTGAGGAATTTGGACTTCCGGGGGCTGTTAAACTTGGAGTCGGCAAACTTGGAAAAGGCCGCAAATCCGCCGGAACGCTTGATCACGGCGATAAACGCGCCAAAGAGGAACATAAACAGGAAAATATCCGCGTTCCCCTGGATGCCGCCCAAAATATAGGTATCCATAATGGGGGCGATAAAACCGGCCCCGTTGACGATGACCGAGCAGGTCGTGATCCCGCAAAACAGGGCCAGCACGATATTCTTGGTCCACAGGGCCAACACCAAGGTCAGAATGGGGGGCAGCAGGGATAATAGTCCGTAACTCATAGTGTACCTTCCCTTCTCCGTTACTTTTATTTGTGTCCTTACAGTTGGGCGATCACTTCCACCTCGCACAGCACGCCCTTGGGCAGCTTGGCCACCTCCACGCAGGAGCGGGCGGGCTTGGAGACGAAGTATTTTCCATAGATCTCATTGAACGCGGCAAAATCCCCCATGTCCGCCAGGAAGCAGGTGGTCTTCACCGCCTTCTCAAAGCCGGTCCCCGCCGCCGTGAGCACGGCGGCCAGGTTCTTCATCACCTGCTCGGCCTGGGTCTCAATCGTCTCCCCCGCAATGACCCCCGTAACCGGGTCGATGGGGATCTGCCCCGAGGTGAACAGCAGTCCTCCCACCGTCACCGCCTGGGAGTAGGGTCCGATGGCCGCCGGGGCCCTGTCTGTGTGAACGATCTCCATATTCATTCCTCCTTCTTTTTCCTCGTTGGGTTTCACGGTCTTCCTTTCGACCGATCGTACTTTTATGATAACAATAAAATTATTTTTAGTCAATGCAATATCTTACAATATTAAGTAAACTTTTTTATATGAACTGCACAAAAATGGAGCGGAGAGTTTTTCCCTCCGCTCCATTTTCACCATACACAGCGTCTCATTCCCTTTTCGTTCCCACCATCCAGTATGCGGTGAACGTGCGGCGGCCTCCCGCCTTGCCGGAAAGAGCCGCCTTCCCTCAGATCACTTTGCCCGGATTCAGGATCTGATGGGGATCGAAGGCCAGCTTGATCCTCCGCATCAGCTCCAGCTCCCCGGGAGCGCTGTGGGCCGCCAGATACTCCTTTTTCGCCCAGCCGATCCCATGCTCTCCGGAGACCCGTCCGCCAAATTCCGCCGCTTTGTCATAAAGCCGCGCAAAAGCCGCCCTGCATTTCTTTTCAAATTCCTCCCGGGGCATCCCGTCCCGACAGAGATAGATATGCAGATTCCCATCTCCGGCGTGACCAAAGCTGGGCAGGCGTATCCCCGTCTCCTCGGCCAGGGCGTGGGTAAACTTGATGTACTCCGCGATCCTGCTCCTGGGGACCACCACATCACACTCATCCATCTCCACCGCCGAGGCCTTGATGGCCTCCAAAAAGGCCCCTCTGGCATCCCAAACGCTCTTTTTTCGCTCGTCTGTGTCCACCAGGTAGATATCCCTGGCCCCCAGCTCCAGACAGAGATCCGCGGTCTTTGCGTACTCCGCCTCCACCGTGGGGAGATCCGCCCCGTCAAAGGTCAGCAGCACGTAAGCCGGCGCCGAGGTGTCCGGAAACTTTTTCCCCAGATACTCCTCCGCCATCAGGATCACATCCCGGGACATATATTCGATGGCGGTGGGGGCCGCCTTGGAGCGCACGATGGGCGGTACTGCGTCCAGGGCCGCGTCCAGGCTGTCAAAGGGGGCCAGCAGACTGACGCTCACCGGAGGCAGCGGCAGGAGCCGCAGCACCGCCTGGGTGATCACCGCCAGGGTCCCCTCGCTTCCGATTATAACGTCCTTCAGGGAATAGCCGGAGCTGTTCTTCACCACCTTCCCGCCCAGCTCCAGCACCTCGCCTGTGGGCAGGACCGCCGTAAGTCCCCGGACATAGTCCCGGGTGACCCCATACTTCACCGCCCGCATCCCGCCGGCGTTGGTCGAGATATTTCCTCCGATGGTGGCGGATTTTTCGCCGGGATCCGGCGGATAAAACAGGTTGTGCTCCTGGACAAATTCCGCCAGCTCCATCAGCAGTACCCCGGGCTGGACGGTCACCGTCAGATTTTCCTCATCCAGCTCCAGGATCCGGTTCATCTGGACCGTCTCCAGCATGATACCGCCCTCTATGGCCACCGCGGCTCCCACCAATCCGGTCCCGGAGCCCCGGACCACCACCGGAAGCCCGCGCCCGTTGGCGTACTCCATGATCCGGGATACCTCCCGGGTGGTGTGGACCCGAAGCAGCACATCGGGCATCCGTTCCACGCCGCCCAGCTCATCATGGCCGTAATCCGGCCCGATCTCCCCGCCGGTCAGGCAGTTCTCTCTTCCGACGATGGCTTCCAGCGCTTCGATATCCCTCTGTGTGACCGCCTCGTAGCTCATTGCGCTCCCCCCTTTTTCAACTCCTCCAGCAGCTTTGGAACGATGTCGTACCAATCTCCCACCAATCCATAGTGGGCGATGTCAAAGATCGAGGCTCCGGGGTCCCTGTTCACCGCCACAATACATCCGCAGCCTCTCATCCCTGCGGCAAACTGCACAGAGCCCGAGATCCCCAGGGTAATGATAAGTCTGGCGTTGACCGTCCGCCCGGACAGTCCGATCTGATGCTTCACGTCAAACCAGCCCGCCTCCACCAACGGCCGGGTACAGGCCATCTGCGCCCCAATGGCGTCGGCCAGCTTTTGGGCCAGCGCCAGGTCCGCCTGGGTCTTCACCCCCCGGCCCACCGCCACGATGACCTGCGCCTCGCTGATATCCGTCTGTCTGGGCTTGTCCAGACTCTCCAGCAGCTCTGAGCGGGAATGTCGGCAGCCCTCCGGCAGGGGCATGGCCTCAATGGTCCCCGTGGGCTTCTCCACCGGGTCCGGAGCGGAAAAGATCTTATAGCGCACCGTGCAGAATTGGGGCCGGTGGGCCGGGTTGATGATCTGGGCCATGATATTTCCTCCGAAAGCGGGCCGGATCTGGACCAGATCCGTATTCTCCCGCATCTCCAGGATCGTGCAGTCCGCCGTCAGCCCGGTCCGGAAGTGGGCCGCCACCTTGGGCGCCAGGCTCCGGCCTATATTGGTGGCCCCCACCAAAATGCTGGAGGGCTTTACCCCCTCCACGAAGTCCTCAAAGGCCGCCGCGTACGGATCCATCAAAAAATTCTGAAATACCGGGTCGTCATACAGATAGACCCGATCCGCCCCATAGGCCAGCAGCGTTCTGGCCTGTTCGGCCACCCCGCAGCCGATCAGGACCGCCAGGACAGGATGCCCCGTCACTGCCGCCAGCTCCCTGGCCTTCCCCAGCAGCTCCAGGGTGACAGGATGCACCCCGCCGTCCCGCAGCTCGGCGAACACCGCCACCCCGCGCCAGGCGGACTTGTCGATCTCCGGCCCGGGGACGGGGTCCTCCTCATAGGTAATGACCCCGGAAGGCCCCTTCCGCACGCACATCCGGCACATCTTGCAGGCGGCGCTGATCTCCAGCTGACCCCCCTCATATTGAATGGCGGAGAAGGGGCACAGCTCCACCAGCTCCTTCGCCGTCTGATCTGTGACCTTCTCCTTATGGACCTGTAAGTAAGCCATGTTCCGCCCTCCTCAAATCAGCTTCCGGCGGCGCAGGATCTCCGCCAGCTGCCGGGCCATATCCTCACCGGAGCCATGGAGCAGCTCTTTCTCGGTGTTCTTCTCCGGCGGAAAGATCCGCTCCACCTGCGTGGGGGAACCCGTCAGGCCGTAATGCTTGGGGTCTCTGTCCTGAAAATCGTCCAGAGAGATGACCTTCACGCACTCCGGCGAAAGGCTCTTTTTCCTCCGGTAGGAGGGCAGTCTGGGGGTGTTTACCTCGCTGTCGATACACAATACGCAGGGCAGCGGCATCCTCTGGACCGAGATATGGCTGTCCAGATCGATCCGGACGATCACATGGCCCTCGCCGTCCGGCTCTACGCTCTGCACATTGTTGGCGTGAGGCAGGCCCAAAAGTTCCGCCATCTCCGCTCCCACCTGGGCCGTATCCCCGTCCGTGGTCTGTTTCCCGCACAGGATCAGATCCACCTTTCCCTGGGTCCGCACCGCCTGAGAGAGGGTATAGCCGGTGGCCAGCACATCCGCGCCGCCCAGCCGCCGGTCGCTGACCAGCGTCCCGCTCTCCGCCCCCATGGCCGCCGTCTCCAGCAGCACCGCTCTGGCCTGGGGCGGTCCCATGGACAAAGCCCGCACATGTCCCCCCGTCTCCTCTGCCAGGCGAAGCCCAAGCTCCACCGCATAGAGATCATAGGGATTCATTTTGCTGGATACGCCGTCCCGCCTAAGGACGCCGGTGACAGGATCCACCTCTACCTCCGTGGTGCCGGGGACCTGCTTGACACATACCAGGATCTCCATCTCTTCCCTCCTCAAAGATCGTCATGTTACCTCGCCGGCCTCTCCTCATTCTCTTCCGGAGCAAAGCCTCCCCGCCCGCAGACTCAGCGCAGGCAGAATTTATAGATATTGTACCATATCCTCTCCCCAATTGATACCCAATTCTGTGCTTTTTTTACATATTATTGGGGGCTCTGCTTTTCCCCACATAGGACCACCCCAAAGCCCTCCGGGGAGCCAGCCCGATCTGCATTCCCCCCCGCCAAGATCGGCGTCACCGCCGCCGGGGGCAACAATATCCGCCCGCTTGGAAAACCGCCGTCTCCTGCGGCAGAAAATTGACTGATTTTTAACCACCCGCCCTGTATCGGCAAAGCGACGATGGCCCTATTTTTGCTTTTTTGTGCCGCTTTCACCGGAAAATCCCACCTCCCCCAGCACTTTTTTCCGCCTTCCACTCGCTCCTCCCAACACTACATTTGGTTCCCCCTTCAATTTTTTTACACAATATCTTGTGAGTCCCCCTTGCAATCCTCCCACGGATAGGGTATACTGGGTACGTTGACTCGCCGGGAGCCGGCAGAGCTCCCTGTCAAAATACAGATACAAAAGAGGAGACGTGTCACCGCCATGAAACTTATCAAGCGCAGCGGTCAGGAAGTGACCTTTGATTCGGAAAAGATCTTCAACGCCATCGCCAAGGCCAACGCCGCCACCACCGGAGCCCGGGAACTGATCCCCGGCCAGATCCGCTCCATCGCCGACCGTATCGAGAGCTACGCCGCCGGTATCGGCCGCTCCCTCTCAGTGGAGGAGGTCCAGGAGCTGGTAGAGACCGAGATCATGAAGGAGGGTGCCTACGAGACCGCCAAGCGGTACATCCGCTACCGCTACACCCGCTCTCTGGCCCGGGCCGCCAACACCACCGACGAGCAGATCCTCACCCTCATCGAGTCCAACAACGAGGAGGTCATGCAGGAGAACTCCAACAAGGACCCCAAGGTCAACGCCGTCCAGCGGGACTACATGGCGGGTGAGGTCTCCAAGGACCTGACGCGAAGGGTCCTCCTCCCCTCCGACATCGTGGAGGCCCACGAGCAGGGCATCATCCACTTCCACGATATGGACTACTTCGCCCAGCACATGCATAACTGCGACCTGGTGAACCTGGAGGACATGCTCCAAAACGGCACCGTCATCTCGGGCACCATGATCGAGAAGCCCCACTCCTTCTCCACCGCCTGCAACATCGCCACCCAGATCATCGCCCAGGTGGCCTCCAAC
>CATKDV010000099.1:0-11827 GCA_949746985.1 uncultured Eubacteriales bacterium
CTTTGGGATATCGAGACCGTGCGTTCGACTCGCGCCACTCAGACCAAACCGCTGCAAGCGATACGACGCTTGCGGCGGTTTGGTCGCCATAGCCTGTCTCTGCTCGAACACTGCCCGGGAGATATCGATGCTCTGGCCACTGCGGTTGTCGATGTCTGTCCCGTTGTGGGTAAAGACGCTCTCCAGGAAGCTGATGGCCATATCTACCAGCGTTCCCTCCCAGAGAATGGCCGTGCCGTTTTCCGTGAAGCGGTTGCCGTCAAACTGGGAGCGGATCACGTTGCTCTGACTGGTGTTGAAGTGAAAACCCACCTCATTATCTGTAAACTCGCAATAGCGGAAATTCAACCAGAAATCCCTGTAGGGCAGCACAGCGGACCTGCAGCCGGTGAAGGCGCAGCCCGTCAGGTGAACCCGGGCGGCGGTGATGCCCACGTTCCCTCTGCCCCTGCCTACAAAGTCAATGTCGCTGATCTCATCGATGAGGGCCTGCAGCTCCTCCATCGTCCCAACAAGCGCATCCTCTGGGTAGTTGTCCACCGTCTGGATGACCCAGACCTTCATGGTCTGGTGAAGGATGATCACATCCCCGCCCTTCATGGCGATGGTCCAAGTTCTCTCGGCCACATTGTCCCGACCCAGGAAGTCTACAAAGCTCACCGCCATGGCCTCCGGGCAGTAGCCATGGGGTACAGTAGGTGATAGACTCGTCCGGGCCGTTGGTGGAGATGTATGGCTCGTTGCCCCGGCCCAGCAGGAGCTGATAGCTCCCGTCCTTATCCGTATAGGTCACTGTGGCTGTACCGCCGTCATCGTAGGTCCTGGGCCGGGTGCTCTGATACCATCCCAGTGTGGAGATGGGCGGCATCAAAGTAGGTGAGAATGGCGTCGCTTCCCTGGAGGGTCACATTCTCTGACCTGACGTCTCGATGGACGGCTCCCAGGGAGTGGAGCACCCACAGCCCTCCGCGCAGCTGCTTTACGATCCGCCTTATCTCCGCCCCGGTGAAAAGGATCTCCCGAAAAGAAAGTCCAGGGTATCCCCCTGGATAAATTCCTCCAGCACCAGGTCATCCTCCTCCCCCACCGCCACCTCATATACCGTAGGCAGGTTGGGGCAGGGTGACCTCCCGGTTCCCCGCAAACCACCGAAGGATAAACTGCCGCCCCAGGGCCCGTCCTTCAAAGCATCACATCCCTCCTGAAGGGCTTTTGTCAGCCAGGTATAGATGAGAATCACCTCAAAATTCGCGTTATTATACAGCCAGCATATTGCTTTACCCTCATAAGTCCTATAAATTATTATAGAAGATCCCCACAACTCACTTTCCTCCTGCAATTTCTTGCCTGCAGGAAATTTTTATGGTATGATATTTTTTATAACCTGCCCTGAAAGGGGAATCTCCCATGAAGTACGCCGCCATTCTTTCCGATACCCACGGCCTTCTGCGGCCCCAGGTACTGGAATATCTGGCCCAGGCCGACATTGTCATCCACGGCGGGGACATTAACACCCAAGCCATTGTAGACACTTTGGCAGGCTTTGGTCCCCTTTATATCGTCCGGGGCAACAACGATAAAGAATGGGCAGAGAAACTCCCGCTCCACCGCACCTTTTCCATCGAAGGCGTACGCTTCTTCCTGATCCACAACAAGAAAAATGTACCCCCTGACCTGAGTGATGTGGACATAGTAGTCTATGGCCACTCCCACAAATACTCCCAGGAAGAACAGAATGGGATCCTTTGGCTAAATCCGGGCAGTTGCGGCAAACGACGGTTTGACCAGGAGATCACCCTTGCTATGTTGGCCATTGAAAATGGCTGCTTTCAAGTGAAAAAAATCGTCATTTCCCAGGAGAAAACTTAACTCTCCCACTTTATTTTTTAAGAGAAAGAGGGATCATATGGAACGGGAAAATTTTCGCTCCCGGCTAGGCTTTCTGCTGGTCAGCGCAGGCTGCGCCGTGGGCATCGGCAACGTGTGGAAGTTCCCTTATGTGACGGGGCAAAACGGCGGCGGGGTCTTTGTTCTGTTCTACCTGCTGTTTCTGGTACTGATGGGGGTCCCCGTCCTCACCATGGAGCTGGCGGTGGGCCGGAGCAGCGGAAAGAGCGCCGTGCTGGGCTATAAGACCCTGGAGCCCAAGGGGACCAAATGGCACCTCCACGGCTGGTTTTGCGTGGCGGGATGCTGCCTTCTCATGATGTACTACACCACCGTCTCGGGCTGGATGCTGGGATACTTTTTCAAGTTTGCCACCGGCTCCTTCACGGGGCTGGAGGGGGCAGCGATAGACGGTGTGTTCACTGCCATGCGCGCCAATGCGGCCGAGATGACGCTTTGGATGACGGCCACCGTTCTGGGAGGCTTCCTGGTGTGCAGCTTTGGCCTTCAAAAGGGCCTGGAGCGGATCACCAAGGTGATGATGCTGGGCCTTCTGGGGCTTATCGCCCTGCTGGCCCTTCACAGCCTCACCCTCCCCGGAGGCATGGAGGGGGTCAAATTTTACCTTCTCCCCGACTTTGAACGGGCCAAGTCGGCGGGGCTGGGCAACGTCATTACCGCCGCCATGAACCAGGCCTTCTTCACCCTGAGCCTGGGCATCGCCGCCATGGAGGTCTTTGGAAGCTATATGACCAGAGATCACACTCTTACCAGCGAGGCGGTGCGCATCTGCTCCCTGGACACCTTTGTTGCCCTGATGTCAGGGCTCATCATCTTCCCCGCCTGTTTCGCCTTTGGGGTGGAGCCGGACAGCGGACCTTCCCTCATCTTTATGACCCTGCCCAAAGTGTTTCTCAACATGGCGGGAGGACGGCTATGGGGGGCCCTGTTTTTCCTGTTTATGACCTTCGCCAGCTTTTCCACCGTCATCGCCGTCTTTGAGAATCTCCAGGCCAACTGTATCGACAACTTCGGCTGGTCCAGAAAAAAGGCCGCCCTGCTCAACTGCCTGTTCATCCTCCTGGCCAGTATGCCCTGTGTGCTGGGCTACAACCTTTGGAGCGAAGTGCGCATCCTGGGACGGGACGTGCTGGACTTTGAGGATTTCCTAGTGAGCAACCTTCTCCTTCCCCTGGGGTCCCTGGTGTACCTGCTGTTCTGTGTCACCAAGTGGGGCTGGGGGTATGACAATTACCTGGCTGAGGCTAACGCGGGCAGCGGCATAAAAATGCCCCGGTGGCTCAAGCCCTATTTTCAATTCATCCTCCCTGTGCTGGTTCTGGTCATTTTGATCCAGGGGCTGCTGCCCGGATAAGTTGGCGAGGGGCTTAAGGTGGAAAGTTTGGCTCGATTCAGGTCTATGGCGGCGATGCGGCCGCTGTTTCGGCCCTGACCACAGGGCACCGGGTCTATACGGTCCTGCCCGGATAGGTCCCGGTGCCGGACGGAACCTTTGAATATGGATGGACCCGAATGGTGGCGCCGGGCCGGCTCTGGATCTGGCGGCCGGGAAAATAAGTATAAAAAGGTAGGGCATCTGCCAGGCAGACGCCCTACCTTTTTTGTTTTTTAGAATGCCACCTTCAAAAACAGAGCCACGCAGCACAGGAGAATGGCGCAGGGCACATACAGGTACCGGCCCAAGCTGTACCACAGTCGGCCGGGGTTCCTTTTCGCTCCCTTGCTCACCTCGTCCAGAAGGTCCTTCCGGGGGATGATCCAGAACCAGCTCACCGCCCCCAGGGTAGCGCCGATGGGGATGATATAGATGGAGACGATGTCCATCCATGGACCCCATTTGGCAATGGGTTCCATGTGGAGGCCCACCCCCAGGCAGACCGTGCACAGGAGGGCCAGCATCACCTTGCGGCCAAGCTTGGGAAAACGGTGCAGAAGGGATTCCCCCACCGCCTCGAACATGTTCTGCAGGGAGCTGACCCCGGCGAAGATCATGGCGGTGTAGAGAATGACGGCGAAGAGCCTGCCCAGAGGGATATCCTGGAGGATGCGGGGCAGGGTGACAAAGAGGAGGGCAGGACCCGCCCCCACGTCCAGGCCGTAGGCGAAACAGGCGGGGATGATGACCAGGGCGGCCACCAAAGCGGCGATGGTGTCAAAAAGAGCGGTCCGCTTGGCCAGGGCCACCACGTCCTCAGCGCTGTCCAGATAGGCCCCGTAGACGATCATCCCGCTTCCCGTAATGGACAGGGAAAAAAAGGCCTGTCCCATGGCCCAGACCCACACCATAGGGTCCAGAAGCTCCTCCCACCGAGGGGTGAACATGTACCGGTAGCCCTCCGCCGCCCCGGGCAGAAAGGCCACCCGGACCGCCAGCACCAGAAAGATGAGAAAGAACAGGGGCATCATCACCTTATTGCTCTTTTCAATGCTTTTTGCTCCCAGAAGGAGCGTCAGGAGCGTACCCACCACCACTATGACATGGAAAGGAACCACCGAGTAGTCCGAGCCGGAAAAGCCTCCAAACCAGACAGCAGTGTCCGTTGTCATCAGGGAGCCGTCTACCGCTCCCACCAGAGCCTTTAAAACATAGGAGACGATAACGGCATAGCCAATGGCAATACACATGGAACCAGCCAGAGGGAGCCAGCCCACCAAACCGCCCGCTCCGCCCAGAGATTTTTTGCGGGAGGACCAGGCCATTTTATAGGTCCCCAATGTTCCCGTCCGCGCCCGGCGACCCATAGCATACTCCGCAGAGAGTCCCACAAAGCCGAAAAGCAGGATAAAGAACAGATAGGAAATGAGAAAGGCACTGCCTCCGTAGCTGCCCATTTTGGCGGGAAACCCCCACACATTGGCCATACCCACGGCGGAGCCTACCGCCGAGAGCACAAACCCCCAACTACTGGTAAACTGTCTGTTCTTCCTCTCCTGATCCATTGATACTTCTCCCTTCTCTCGAGCCGTATTTTATCTGGTTCCGGGGGATGGGGCCCTTTCAGCATACCGACTTCGAGGGGAATTGTCAATCCCGATCTGCAGAACGTCTACAGCCAGATAAAACTTCCATTTACACGGGCTGTGCCGGAATGATAGATCCGGGTCACCAGCACGAAAGGAATTTTTACCTATTTGTTATTTTATTAACAGAATTTCACTTTAAAAATTCGGAAAAAGCTCTTGCGCCCGGAGGATTTGGGCGGTATACTATACGGGTATCTTTATGACTTTATATTCCCGGAAAGGAATCTAAACGTATGGCTGAAAATGAGAAAAAGCCTCTGGTAAAAAAGCGGGACCTGATCATCGTGGCTGCTGTCCTATTGATCGCAGTGGCTGGAATGGTAGCGGTGAAATTCTTTGCCCCCGATACCGCCACCGGCACTGCCAGAATTCTTGTAGGAAACTACCTCTATAAGGAGGTCTCTCTGGACGAGGACCAGGTCATTGAGATCGATCAGGGCAATGGTATCATTAATCATGTGGAGGTAAAGGATGGCGCCATCGACATGCTGGACTCCTCCTGCCCTGACCAGCAATGCGTTGGCCAGGGTGAGATCACCATGGAAAATTACGAGGAACGTATCCTCCGCAACTGGATCATATGCCTTCCCAATCAGGTCACCATTGAACTCACATTGGAGGACGAGGGTTAAATGAAGCAGTCTTCTTCCCGCCTCACCGTCCAGCGAATGACCCGGCTGGCCCTCTTGGCGGCTGCAGCGGTAGTCCTTGGTTACATAGAAGGCATCCTCTCCGCTTTCATGCTGCTGCCCCCCGGGATCAAGCTGGGACTTGCCAATACAGTGCTTCTCTACTCCATCTATCTTCTGGGGCCCGGCTATTCAGTGATCCTGATGATATTAAAGGTGGTTCTCACCGGATTCATGTCGGGTAATCTGGCCTCTGCCTTCCTCTATAGTATGGGCGGCGGGATCTTAAGCCTTGTGATGATGCTTCTGACTAAATTTTTAGGGCGGGACAAGGTCTCCATCGTAGGCGTTTCTGTGATCGGCGCCGTATTCCACAACGTGGGCCAGCTTTTGGTAGCCGCTCTGGTCTTACAGACCCCTGGGCTTATGTTCTATATTTTTCCTCTGCTGATCGCCGCTGTCATCACCGGAATTATCACCGGCCTTGCCGGACGGCAGATCGTGCGGGTACTGAAGATCCCCGGCTCTTCCGACCCATTTCAGAAGACGGGAGGGGATCAGACATGAAAAAGCGTTTTTTAGGGTCGCTCCTCTGCGCCGCCCTTCTCACCGGCCTTACCGCCTGCGGCGGGACGGTCACCCCTACGTCCACCCCCACTCCCCAGCGGCAAAGCCAGGTAGGATTCTATTTTGACACTGTGGTGACCATGGAGGTCTATACCGACGACAGCTCCCTTCTCTCTGACGCCCAGGTGGAGTGCCAGCGGTACGACAATATGCTGAGCAAGACGACCGAGGGCTCCGATGTATGGAATATCAACCATGCCAATGGACAGCGGGTAGCTGTCAGCGATGAGACCCGTGAGATCCTGGAAAAGGCCTTGGAATATTCCCGGCTCTCCAACGGCATCTTTGACGTCACGGTTGAACCCTGTGTAGCCTTGTGGGATTTCACTGGGGAAAATATGGGAGTCCTTCCGGACGAGACCGCTCTGGCTCAGGCTGCCGCCAAGGTGGACTGGACCCAGATCGACGTCAATGACGAGGGGGTCCTTCTTCCTGCCGGCATGACCATTGACCTTGGGGCCATCGCCAAGGGTTACATCACCGATCGCATTGCCGACTTTCTGAAGGCCCGGGGCGTAGAAAGCGGCTTTCTGAACTTTGGCGGCAATGTGCTTGTGATCGGCAGTAAGCCTGACGGCACCGAATGGAATATCGGCATTCAGGATCCATTGGGAAAACGGGACCAAAACATCGTGGGAGCCGCCAAAGTCTCCAACCAGGCGGTGGTCACCAGCGGCATCTATGAGCGGGGCTTTGACTTGGACGGAGTGCGCTACCATCACATTTTGGATACCTCCTCCGGCTGGCCTGTCCAGAATGAGTTGGCGGGAGTCTCTATTATCGCCGGAGATGCCTTTGACGCAGACGCCCTCTCCACCACCGTCTTTGCCATGGGTGTAGAGGAGGGCACCACCTTTATCGAAGCTCTGGAGGGCATCGAAGCTATTTTTGTCACCCGGGACGATACGGTGACCTGGACCTCGGGTCTGAACGACAGATTTGTCTTGGCCAATTGACGTCAGTTAAGGAACCGGGACCTCCGGGGCCTTTTCTATAGAACCCATCTGTTAGGGTGGAGGTCTGTCCCCCGCTCTGTGGGCAACAATTAAGAAGAAGGAGTTGGATCGGATTATGGGAATGGGAATCCATGGTGTCCGGCTGGACGGTCATAAAAATACCGTCAACTGTACGCCGGTGGAGATGCCACTACCGGAAAAGGTGTGTCTCCCCCTGGCTCTGCTGGGCGCCAACACCAGTACCTTCCTGGTCAAAAAAGGGGACGAGGTGGCCGTCGGCCAGCCCGTCGCCGACCAGGGCAAAGGCATCGGCGTACCGATTTACGCCAGTGTCTCCGGCACTGTAGCAGGGATCGAGAAGCTCCGCCTGACCAGCGGCGCCGTGGTGGACGCGCTGGTCATCACCCCCGATGGCAAGCAGACCGTCTGGGAGGGGGTCAAAGCTCCCACAGTCTCCGACCGCCAGAGCTTCTTGGCGGCTGTCCGCCAGAGCGGCCTGGTCGGCCTGGGCGGCGCGGGTTTCCCCACTTGGGTCAAGTTGGACGCCCAGGTGGACCACCTGATCGTCAACGGCAGCGAGTGTGAGCCCTATTGCACCGCCGACTATGCCGCACTCCGGGATTTTGTCGGAGATGTGGCAGAGGGAATCGAGCTCATTAAAAAGTACATCAACGTGGAAAAGGCCATCATCGGCCTGAAGCATCCTCCCAAGGACGCCGAGGCCGCCTTCAAGGCCATTCCCGGCGCCCAGGTCCAGCATTTGAGGGAGTATTACCCCATCGGCGCTGAGAAGATGCTCATTAAGGAGACCACCGGACGGGTAGTCCCCGGCGGTAAGCTTCCCAAGGACGTGGGCTGCATCGTCATCAACGTAAATACCCTGGCTTACCTGGCCCGGTTTATCCGCACCGGTATGCCTCTGGTAAAGCGGACCGTGACCATCGACGGCAGCGCTGTCAACTCTCCCGCCCTTATCAACGCCCCCATCGGCGCCAGTGTGGGCGACCTTTTTGCCGCTGCGGGCGGATTCAAGGTGGAACCCAGCAAGATCATTGCCGGCGGCCCTATGATGGGTATCGCCCTGGACAGTCTGGACTACCCCCTGCTGTGGCAGAACGGTTCCTTCCTGGCTCTGGACGAGAAGGACGCCAAGCTCCCTGAGCCGGGCGCCTGTATCCGCTGCGGTCGGTGTGTGGAGGCCTGTCCGATGAATCTGATGGCTTTCCAGATCACCCAGGCTTACCGGGCCAAGGATCTGGACACCCTGAAGGCCATCCGGGCCGACCTGTGCATTGAGTGCGGTTGCTGCGCCTACGTCTGCCCCGCCAAGCGGGACATGGTGACCAGCAACAAGCTAGCCAAGCGTTTCATGGCTGACGAGGCCAGAAAGGCAAAGGAAAAGGAGGCGAAAAAGGCATGAAGCTGCTCACTGTTACCCCCGCGCCCCATATTCGGGATAAGGATACCACCCAGTCCATCATGCTGGATGTGATCATCGCCCTCCTCCCCGCCCTGGTGGCTTCCGTGGTTATCTTTGGTATCCAGGCGCTGATCGTCACCGCCGTGTGCGTGGTGTCTGCCGTTCTGGCTGAGGCTCTCTTTGAGAAGGGTGTCAAGAAGCCCGTCACCATCAGCGACCTGTCCGCCGTGGTCACCGGTCTTCTGCTGGCCTTCTGTCTGCCGGTACTGCCGGTCAAGGACCTGTGGATCGCCGCCCTGGGCAGTGTGATCGCTATCGTAGTTGTCAAGCAGCTTTTCGGCGGCATAGGCCAGAACTTTGCCAACCCCGCCGCCACCGCCCGGGTTGTGCTGCTGATCTCCTTTGGCAGTGTCATGTCCCCCTGGACCGCCGACAGCATCTCCGGCGCTACTCCCTTGGCTGGGGGCGTAAACCCCGGCCTTACAGGGATGCTGCTGGGCCAACACGCCGGCTGTCTGGGTGAGACCTGCGCCGCCGCCCTTCTTGTGGGCGGGATCTATCTGCTGATCCGGAAGGTCATCTCCTGGCATATCCCCGTGACTTACCTGGCCACAGTGGCCGTGGTTTCCCTGGTGGCCGGACAGGATATCACCCTTCAGCTTCTGGGCGGTGGATTGCTGTTGGGAGCCTTCTTTATGGCTACCGATTACACCACCTCCCCCATGACTAAGGAGGGACAGTTGATCTACGGCGTAGGCTGCGGACTGCTGACCATGATGATCCGTCTCTGGGGCTCCACGCCCGAGGGCGTCAGCTACGCCATCCTGCTGATGAATATCCTGACTCCCCATATCGACAAGCTGACCCGCCACAAGGCTTTGGGAGGAGGTGAGGCGGCATGAAAAAGGAAAATAGCTCCTGGGCGCTGGTCGCCCCCATCGTAGTGCTGGTCCTCATCGGCACCATCGTTACCGCCGCTCTGGCCGTGACCAACAACATCACCGCCCCCATCATTGCCGAGCAGCAGGCCAAGGCCGCCGATGCCGCCAAGCAGGTGGTCTTACCCGACGGCAGCGGCTTCTCCCCTGTAGAGAGCCTGGAAGGCCTGCCTGACGCCGTCATTGCCGCCGACCAGGCCGGCAACGGCGCGGGTTTTGTCATCACTACCGAGACCAAGGGCTTCGGCGGCATGATCCAGACCATGTTCGGCATCGACTCTAACGGCATCATTACCGGCAGCAAGGTCGTCAAACATGACGAATCCCCCGGGATCGGCGCTGTCGTTGCCGAGGATGGCTCTGAATTCCAGGCCCAGCTCATCGGCATGAGCGATACCGCCAATATCCAGGCCCGTTCAGGCGCCACTGTTACTTCTAACTCCATGAAGACCGCTGTGCAGGCCGCTCTTGACGCCTACACCATCCTCACCGGCGGCACGGTGGAGGCCACTGTGTACCAGTCCCCCACCAATCTGACCGATGACGATGTTGCCGCCTATTTCCCCGGCGTGTCCTCTATCACCGAGGTCGTCGGCGGTAAGGTCACCGACAAGGGCACCGTGGTCTACGCCTCGGCCCAGGGCCTGATGAGTGAAGTCAGGGTAGCCGTCTTCTTTGACGAGAGCGACAGCATCGTGGGTCTGGTGGTAGACGCCTCCGGCGAGACTCCGGGCATCGGCGACAAGGCCGCCCAGAAGGATTACACCGACCAGTTCATCGGCGTTTCCAGCGGCGACGACGTGGATGTGATCTCCGGCTCTACCTTCACCTCCACCGCCGTAAAGGACTCTGTGAACCTCGCCATCGCCAACCTGGCCGCCGTGAAGGTAGCCGAGGAGGCGGACGTCTCCGCCATTGCTCCCGCGGAGAGCGAAGCTCCCGCCGCTGCCGACCCGCTGGAGGAGTTCTATCCCGGCGTCGCCTTTACCGACGTGCCCAACGGCAAGACCTCTGACCAGGGCACCGTGGTCTACGCCTCGGCCGAGGGCTTCGGCGGCGGACTGGTGGACGTGACCGTCTGCTTTGATACCGAAGACAATATCCTGGGCCTGGCGGTGGACGCCTCCACCCAGACCCCCGGCATCGGCACCATGGCAACTGAGCCCGAGTATCTGGAAAAGTTTGTGGGCGTGAAGAGCGGCGACGATGTGGACGTGTGCTCCGGCGCCACCTTTACCTCCACCGCCATCAAAAGCGCGGTGAACACCGCCATTGAGAACCTGGACTCCGTAAAGGCCGGCAACGGCCTTCCTGAGGCTCCCGCCGAGTCTGAGGAGCCCGTGGAGAGCGTGGCCCCCGCCGCGGACGATGTGACCATCACTGCCACGGCCCAAGGCTTCGGCGGCCAGATCACCGCCACCGTCACCTTCGGCGCCGACGGCGCTATCAAGGGGCTCTCCGTAAAGACCCCTGACGAAACCGCCGGTCTCGGCGCCCGGTGCTCTGAGAGCAGCTTTACCAACAAGTTTATCGGCGCCAAGAGCGCCTCCAGCGTGGACAGCATCGCTGGCGCCACCGTTACCTCCACTGCGGTCAAGAATGCGGTGAACGCCGCTGTCGACGCCTTCAAGTCCGGCAAGACCGGCCCTGTCTCCGCCGGCGGTCCCGCACCCACCCCTGCTCCCGCCGAGACCACCGCCCCTGTGGAGACGCCAGCCCCCGTCCAGTCCGAGGCTCCCTCTGAGGCTCCCGCCGCCGGACCCAAGACCATCACCGCCTCCGCCCAGGGCATGGGCACGGTGACGGTCACCGTCACCTTCGACGCCAACGGCGTCATCACCGCTCTAAGCGTGGACACCTCTGGAGAGACCCCGGGTCTGGGCACCCAGTGCTCCGAGTCCGGCTTCACCAGCAAGTTCATCGGAGCCACCGGCGGAAGCGGCGTAGACGCCATCTCCGGTGTCACCATTACCTCCAACGCCGTGAAGGACGCGGTCAACAGCGCCGCGGCCCAATTTAAATCTAATTAAAGGGGGCGGGTTACTATGAAAGAAAACAATAAGCTCTCTACCCTGACCCGCGGTATTATCAAAGAGAACCCTGTGCTGGTGCTGGTGCTGGGCACCTGTCCCACCCTGGCCACCAGTACCAGCGTGTCCACCGCCATCGGCATGGGTCTTGCCGCCACCATCGTGCTCATCTGCTCCAACATCTTCATCTCCCTTCTGCGGAAGATCATCCCCGACTCCGTCCGGATCCCCTGCTACATCGTGGTCATTGCCGGCTTCGTTTCGGTAGTCCAGATGCTGGTACAGGCCTTCCTGC
>CATKDV010000100.1:0-5509 GCA_949746985.1 uncultured Eubacteriales bacterium
CTCATCCCGGCTGAGCCCATATTGTTTACAGAGGCCGTCCAGCTGGGACCGTTCCCTCTCGATGGTCTGCCGCCCTTCTTCGGAGAGAATATATCCCTCCGCCTGGGCGGCGGCATAGAGGGCCGAGACATCCCGCAGATCATCCACTGCCGTCTCCCGCAGAAAATCAGCGTAGGTTTGGCCCCGCTCCCGGTCATACCACTGCTCGCCCGCTCCCTTCGCGGGGTCATATTCCATGCCAATATAGCCTCCCCACACCCCCAGAGCGTTCCGGGCCAAGCTGTAATAATATTGCAGGTCCGCCGCGCTGTACTCCTTTCCATTCACGATGACCGCCACGTTGGCCGGGTCCTTCCGGCCCTGCGCCCTGACCCGCTCCAGAAGGTAGCCCACCTCCCGCATTTCCCTCAGTTTTCCGTCCTCCAGGGGACCGTCGGAGACTACGATCACCTGGTTTTCCGGCTCGTAGCCCACCGTGAGCCCCAGGCCCTCCAGCACCGCCCGGAGGGGGACATAGGTCCGGTCGTGCATGGCCTGGGCCGCCACGTCCATGGTCCGGAGCTCCCCGTCCACCGTGATCTCGGCCGAGCCGATGGTCACCTCCACCCGGTGCCTGCCCAAGGTGAAAAAGGCCGTATTGGTGGACTGGTACCAGCCGGACTTCCCCCCGAAGACCGCCACAATGCGGCTGACGGGCACCAGGGTCCGGCTATTCCAGGCGATGGGGACCACGGCCTCATTGTCCGGGTCCACCGGCTGGGACCAGATCCCATTCTCTATCCTCCCGGTCATCCAGCCGCAGCCGATCTTCAGCGCGACCACCCGCTCTCCCTCCTCCGCCCGGGCCGGGAGGGAGGGAAAAAGCAGAGCAAGGGTCAAAAGAACCGCAAGGGTCCGGGATATTCTCTTCATAGCAGTACCGCCTTTCCAAAGCAAAAAGCGCCTTCCACGATGGGGAAGGCGCTTTTCTCCGTTCCTGTCAGCCGATCTCGTAGTCCTTCCCGAATTTCAGGTGACTGAAATCAATGCGGCGGGTGGGCTCCTCCGCAGGAGGGGCGTCCTCCTCATCGTCGTCCTCCTCCGCAGCGGGGGACTCCTGCCGCAGGACGGGGCCCCGGCGCAGCTCCTGGTAAAGGCTGTCCTCCTCCAGGGGGATGACGGCGGGTTCCTCCCGCCCGGCGGGCCGTCTGCCCTCCATGGGGATGGTGGGCTCCTTGTCCTCCTCTTCCTCCTCGTCCTCATCCTCCACCGCCGCCTCGGGCTCAGGCCTCACCGGCGTGGCCGCGATGGGGGGGACTTCCTCCACCGCTTTCTCCACTGCCGAACCGATGGCGTCGGCGGTCTGGGCCACCATGTCGATCTTGGGGGTGGCGCTGAGCTTGGAAAGGCTGGACAGGTACTCCATCTCGTTCTGATAGAGATCCTTCAGCTTGGAAATGTAGGCCGCCGTAGCGTTTTGGGCGGCGGTGAGGCGGAGCTGCTCGTTCTGCACCTCCTGATGGATGGCGGCGATCTTATCCTTGGCCTCATGCTCGGCGGCGCTTACGATATCCGACGCCTGGGCCTCGGCGGAGGCCACCATCTCGTCCGCCGTCTTCTGGGCGGAGAGCATGGCCCGACGCATGGCCTCCTCGGTGGCCCGGTATTCCTCCACCTTATCGGCCAGGACCTTCATCTTGGCTTTCAGCGTGGCGTTCTCCTTATAAAGAGAGGTATAGTCGGCGGTCACCAGGTCCAAAAACTCATCCACCATAGCCATGTTGTAGCCGCCGAAAGACGCTTTGCTAAAGGCGTGTTCCGCTACTTCCTGGGGGGTCAGCATCGTTCATTCCACGCTTTCTATGTAAGATATGTCACAAAAGAGAAGACTTGGGGTGGGATCAGAAATAGAGGCCGTTGTTCTCCAGCTCGTCGATAAGATCGCCCAGGATGTCCACATTGTAGGGGGTGATGATGTAGGTGGAGAGGGCCACCTTCTTCACCTTGCCCTCCTGAGAATAGGCCGCACCGGACAGGAAGTCCAGGATCCGGCGGGAGACGTCCTTGCTGGTCTGCTCCAGATTCAGGACCACGGTGCGCTTTTCCCGCAGGTGGTCGGCGATCTCGGCGGCGTTTTCAAAGCGGTCAGGCTTTACCAGCACCACCTGGAGCTGGGTGGTGGTGTGGATATTGACCACCTTGTTGCTCCGGCGCTCGGTCTCATAGCCCATGGTCTCCATCCGGGGAGCGGTCTTTTCCCGGACCGAGGTCCGGTCCAGCCGGCCTGTGCCCATGGCGTCAAAATCGTCAAAGCCCTCGTCCTCATCCTCATCCTCGTAAGGCCGGGCGATCCGCTTCAGTTCGTCCATCAGTCCCATGATCATTTCCTCCTATAAAAAATATCCATAATACGTTTATTCTGTCCCTATTTCTCCTCCGGCAGGGCCAGACGGGGACCGAAGAGAGCGGTGCCGACGCGCACCAGGGTGGCCCCCTCCCGGACGGCGTCCATATAGTCGCCGCTCATGCCCATGGACAGACAGTCTATATCATTCTCATTATGGGACATTTTCCGTTTTATGTCAACATAAAGTTGATGCATTTTTCGGAAAAATTGCGGACCCTCCCCGGCAGGGGGGATGGCCATCAGGCCGCGCAGGCGCACATGAGGGAGGCTCCCGGCCAGTTGGCAGAGGGCTTCCAGGTCTTTGGGCGCAATGCCGGACTTGCTTTCCTCCCCGGCGATATTGACCTCCACAAGCACATCCTGGACCAGGTCCAGCCGGGCGGCCTGCCGGTCTATCGCCTCCAAAAGGCGGGGGGAGTCCACCGACTGGATCAGGTCCACCCGGCCCACCACCTGCCGCACCTTGTTGGTCTGAAGGTGGCCGATAAAATGGAGCTGCGCTCCGGCGTAGGCGTCGGCGTCCAGGTGGGCCGTCATCTCCTGGACCCGGTTTTCACCGCAGGCGGTGATCCCGGCGGCGATGGCGGCGCGGATGTCGGCGTCGGACCTGGTCTTGGTGGCGGCCACCAGAGTGATCTCCGCCGGGTCCCGGCCCGCCTCCCGGGCGGCAAGGGCGATGTTTTGGCGCACCCGCTCCACATTTTCTATCAAAGACATCATATCACCCGCCCTCATGTCAGCAAAAAGTGAAAAGGTATGGCGTCTGCAAGGCCGGACTATTTTAATAGGAATAGGCCGCCTTCAGAGTCAACCGGGAATGGCTTTTTCATTTTTCCCTTACTCTAAGATCATCCCGTCCCAGATCTTCTCTCCGGCGATGACTACCTGGTCGCCGGGGCGGAGGACTTTTTTTACCTCCGTGTCCCGGGCATCCGGTCTGATCAGCGGCTCCACGATGTAGTAGTCCTCCCCCTGGGCCAGGACGGTCACAGGCTTACGCTCGGCCACCACGCCCACCTCCACGTAGACGCAGGTGATGGAGACCTCCTTCTCCTCCCCGGTCTCGGGGTCGGTCTGAAGTTCGGTCTCCACCCGGACGGCCTCGGTGGGGACCCGGATCCCCGTTTTGCTGTTGAACACCAGCTCCACCGTCTGGCGGCGGAGAAGGGTGGTGTCGGAGAGAAAACGCCGGGAGGATAGGATCACCGCCACCCGGCCGTCCTCCGGAGTGCTGATGCGCTCTACGGTCATGTCCACATCTCCCGACCAGTCCCGGGAAAAGCGTACGGTGACAGTGCTCCCCTCGGAAAGGCGCTTGGCCTGGGCCTCTTCCAGAGGGAAGATGAACCGCCAGGCGGCGCTGGTGATGAGCCGGCACAGCTGGCTGTCCCCCACGGGGAGGGCTTGTCCCTCCAGAGCGTCGATATCAGATGGGGTCATACGCTGGAGAATGGCGGGGGTCAGGATGCTCTCGTAGCCGTCCACCTGGCCGGAGAAGATCCCGCTCTCCGTCACAGTTACCCGGCCGGTGCTCTGGGCGGTCTGGGCGCGGAGGGTAGCGGCCTCGGCCTGGATCCCGGAGAGGGCCGCGGCCAGGTCCCCCGCATCCCCATACCGCTGGGCCTGCTGGTAGACGGCGCTCTTAAAGGCGGACACCTGGCTCTCCAGCCGGGTAAAATCCTCCTCCTCCACCGCCGCATGAAGTTCCACCATGGCGTCGGTGACCCGCTGGGCCGTCTCTCCCTGGGCGCTCTCCCCGGCGGCGGCGATGGCGGAGGAGAGCTGTTGAGCCTCCCGCTCCAGCGTCTCCAGGCGCTGAGAGCGCTCCAGGGCGGCCTCATCGGCATAGAGAAGGGCCACGGTGGTGCCCGCCGCCACCTTCTCCCCTTCGGCAGGGAGCAGGCGCACGATGCCGCCGGAGCCGGAGAGCACCTGTTCCTGCCGGACCAGGTATCCCGTGGCCTCCAGAGTGTCGTCCACCGAGTAGGCGTAGGCCTGAACGGTGGGGTAGGGGTCCCGCAGTCCCTTCCAGGCCGCCCCGGCAAAGTAGGCCAGAATGGCCAGAAGGAAGAGGGTCATCACGATTTTATTGAGGAGGGTGCCTTGCTTCATGGGAAATTTCTCTCTTTCTGAAAGGCTGATAAAAGCTATAAGCAAAATGTCCGGCTTCGCCAGACTATTTTAATGGCCGCCTGCGGCGGCAGCAAAGCAAATCGCTTGTGGCTTTTGGCCTTTCGCTTCCGGCTTTTTATGTACTCTCCGGCGTCAGGTCAATGGGGTGGTTGGCCACCACGGTGGAAATGGCGTGTTTATAGATCACCTGCTGCTTCCCGTCGCTGTCCAGCACCACTACAAAGGGGTCAAAGCCCGTGATGCGGCCCCGCATCTGGAAGCCGTTCATCAGAAACATGGTCACCGGCTCCTGGGAGCGGCGGGCGCGGGACAGGTACAGGTCCTGAAGATCATTGTTTTTAGACATATGGAAACATCCTTTCTCTATACCCTTTTTTCTGTAAAGGGCTTGATATTTCCATAATATACCAGCTTTTCTGTATTTTTTGTCGGAATCTGTCAGGTTCGGCGTTTAAACTGTTTTTCCAGTTCGGCCCGGGTCAGCTCCACCGCCACGGGCCGGCCGTGGGGGCAGTATTTTACCTCCCCGGACATGACGGCCCGGGCCACCTTTTCCAGCTCCTCCGGCGCACTGGTCCAGCCGCCTTTGATGGCGGCCTTGCAGGCCATGGTGTGAAGGATCTCATCCCGGCGCTCCCGAAGCCCGGTGGAGCCGGTAAGAGACAGCTTCCCAGCGATCTCGGTGAGGGCGGACTCCACATCCCCCACTGCCAGGTAGTCGGGGATGCTCCGCACCGCCAGGGAGCCGCCGCCGAAATCCTCCACCTCAAAGCCCACCCGGTCCAGCTCCTCTGCGTACTCCAAAAGGAGGGCCTGCTCCTCGGGAGCGGGGGTGAAGATGACGGGGGCAAGGAGAAGCTGGGACATGGGGGTATAGTCCTGGGCGCGCATCCGGTCAAAGTTCATCCGCTCGTGGGCGGCATGCTTGTCGATGAGAAGGGCCTTTTCTCCCTGCTCTATGACGATGTAGGTGTGAAAGAGTTCTCCCGC
>CATKDV010000101.1:0-3226 GCA_949746985.1 uncultured Eubacteriales bacterium
GGAGGGGGCATTCTTTACCCCAAGCTGCCGGGCAGTGTCCATATCCACCTGATGGAGAAGATCCTGCATATTGGCCTTGAATTCCCGGATGGGATAGGCATTGGAGGGATGGAAGGGCAGGGCGATCATGGGCTCCACAGTGGAGAGGTCGATCTCCACCAGACCGTCATAGTATGCGCCGTCGGCGGGGGAGAGGGGTTGATACTGCTCCCCACGGCCCAGGGCGGTGAGGTGGTTTTTGGTGATCTCATCGGTCTGCCACACCGAGGACAGGCAGGTGGACTCGGTGGTCATCACGTCGATGCCGGAGCGGTAATCCATGGAGAGACTGGCTGCGCCGGGGCCAAAGAATTCCAGCACGGCGTTTTTTACCGCGCCAGACCGGAAGGTAGCTCCCACCAAAGCCAAGGCCACGTCCTGAGGACCGACGCCGGGACGGGGGGCACCGGTAAGGTACACGGCGACCACAGGAGGATAGGGGATGTCATAGGTCTTTTCCAAAAGCTGGCGGGCCAGCTCCGGGCCGCCCTCCCCAATGGCCATACAGCCGTAGGCCCCATAGCGGGTATGGGAGTCGGAGCCTAAGATCATCTTCCCCGGGGCGGCGTACCGCTCCCGCATATAGGAGTGGATGACGGCCTGATGGGCGGGGACAAATTCCCCGCCGTACTTTTTGGCAGCAGAGAGACCAAAAAGGTGGTCGTCCTCATTGATGGTGCCCCCCACGGCGCACAGGGAGTTGTGGCAGTTGGTGAGGACATAGGGGATGGGAAACCGCTCAAGGCCTGATGCCCGGGCGGTCTGGATGATACCTACATAAGTAATGTCATGGGAGGCCATTGCGTCAAATTTGATTTGGAGCCGGGACAGATCCCCGCTCTGATTATGAGCGGAGAGGATGGAATAGGCCATCGTTTTTTGGCGGGCGGAGTCCGCCTGTCCGGGATCAGCCTTGGCGGGGATAAAGCCGCCATTTTTGTAAT
This sequence comes from uncultured Eubacteriales bacterium, assembly GCA_949746985.1. Lineage (GTDB taxonomy): Bacteria > Bacillota > Clostridia > Oscillospirales > Oscillospiraceae > Vermiculatibacterium. The sequence goes on from CATKDV010000101.1 coordinate 984, forward strand.
AAAAGCCCTCTTGCCTGACTGATACGCTCATAACTGCTCTCTCCTCCCGAGATGGTTTGAAGGTATCATATCAAATCTTGGCTCAAAAGGCAAGAGGGCGAAAAGCCTTGCCCTGTCAGGACTTTCCTGACAGTCGAGTGATAAAATCGGGAAATCCTCTTGACTTTTTTCACCCCAATGGGTAAGGTTGGGGCAGGCGCCAATCCAACGACAGGAGATATAACGCAATGGAAGAAAAACGCTCTTTTGGAGAGTACCTGCGAAAAAAGCGGCTGGAGATGGCCTTGACCCAGAAGGATCTGGCCCAGCGGCTCTATGTGACCGAATCCACCGTCAGCAAATGGGAGCGGGGGCTTTCCTATCCGGATGTATCCCTAGTCACCGCCATCTGCGGAGCGCTGAGCATCTCAGAGCACGAGTTTTTTTCCGCCTGTGACGACGACCAAGCCCACGCCCAAGAAAAGGCAGCCCAAAGGTGGAAGAAGGCGGTGACAGGACTGCAATGGTTCTTTGGGATAAGCTACCTCATCGCCATTGCCGCCTGCTTTGTCTGCGATATTGCTATTTACCACGCTTTGGACTGGTTTTGGATCGTGTTGACCGCCATCGGCCTGGGAGCCTGCTTCACCAATCTGCCCTTTCTTGTGAAAGGGAACCGGCTGCCCATTTGCTTGGGTGCCGCCACGGTCTGCCTTCTGCTTTTGCTCACTTCCTGCTGGGCCTATGGGGGCGGACGCTGGCTGGGCGGAGGACTTTGCATTACCGCTGTCAGCTTGGCCCTTCCTTGGGGAATATGGGCCATCTGGCGCTTCTATGGAAAATGGGTGGCTGTCCTGTCTGCCTGCCTAACCAGCCTATGGGTCTTTCTTCTGCTGGCGGTGGTCTGGGCCTTCGTGGGGGGAGATTGGCTGTTAAAGCTTGCCTATCCGCTGGCGGCAGTGGGGGTGGCCTTTGGTTGGGGGTATCTGGGCTGTATCCTGTGGCTCCCGGCGGGGCGGGTCCTCAAGGCAGGGGTGGCCGCCCTTCTCACCAGCTTTGCCATCCCGATATTCAACAGCCTGTGCGTGCGATTGCTTGGGGAGCAGAACGGTCCTCGTTTTTGGGATTATTTTTCCTTTTCAGCCCTGCTGGCCCGGCAGAGGGCGGGAGATCTCTCTTGGGTGAACATCTTGATTTTTCTTTTGCTGCTGCTGTTTTCTCTTGGCCTGATGGCCTTTGGACTTTGGATGGAGGTCCAGCGAAGAAAAGAGGGAAAACAATAAAAAAGGTGACCGGGGTTACCGGTCACCTTTCTTTTTACCATGCGGCGTCCTGCATTGCGTTGCCGGCATTCCGGGCCATCCGGCCCACGTCGTTTACAGCCCCCCGGGCCGTGTCGCCGATTCCCCGGGCGGTCTCCTCCAACCCCTTGGTCACCGTGTTGGGCGACGCTGTGGGGGCTACCGCCGGGGCGGACGGGTCAGGATTGGTCTCCGCCGTGCTGCAGGCCGCCAGAGCAGCGGTCAGCGCAAGAGCCAGGGCGATCAAGCTGATTTTCCGCTTCATTTCCCTCTCCTCCTAAAAACAAGATCGTTGGAATCTCCATCCGAGCCATAGTATGTCCCGAGAAAGCGAAATCATGGCCGGAAAATGGAAGCAAAAAAGTAAAAAAAGTGCTTGCCTTTTTTCACCGGATATGGTATTTTCAATAATAAGAATAATTCCTATTTTAGAAGGTGAGACAGATGGCCGGAAAACGGTATTCCAGACAGCGGGAGCTGATCTATAACGCGGTACTGGGCAGCAAGGAGCATCCCACGGCAGAGATGGTCTATCAATGGTTAAAGCCCGCCAATCCCAATTTGAGTCTGGGGACGGTGTATCGGAATTTGAATTTGTTGGCGCAGGAAGGCGTTTTGATCCGGATGCCCTTTCCGGTGGAGCGGTATGATGGGGATGTCCATCCTCATAGCCATTTTCGCTGCAGGGCCTGCAGCCGGGTCTTTGATATTGAGTTGGACCAAGGTCCGGAAATTGACCAGGCGGCGGCCAAGGCGGTCCCTGGGTTTCAGGTGGAGGGCCATGAACTGATCTTCACGGGCGTTTGCCCAGAGTGCAGAAAGCAGTAGAAAGGAAAATCCCAGAGCGAAAGCTCTGGGATTTTTTGGCGCAGTGGGAGGGATTCGAACCCTCGAGCCGGGTTAACGGCTACACGATTTCCAATCGTGCTCGTTATGACCACTTCGATACCACTGCAAGTCATA
>CATKDV010000102.1:0-8560 GCA_949746985.1 uncultured Eubacteriales bacterium
AGAAGGCCCACCTTGGCCATGGCCTTCAGATCGGCCAGATGCTCCGGCGTAAAGTACCCGGCGGCGGCCTTCATGGCCCCCACATCGCTGACCCCGATGGTCTCCTCCATCTCAAGGCCTGTGGCGGCATAGACCTCCTCCAGGTCCACCCCGGGGAAAATCTCCTTCAGCTCCTCCATGGAAAAGAGGTTATAGATCAGATCCACATTCCCCCGGTCCTCCACATTCAGGGAAGCAGCGGCAAGGACCGTCTCCATGTCATAGACCCGCCGGGCGTCGGCCTGGGCAGCCTCCTCGCTCTCTCCGCCCAGCACCAGCAGCCGGGTGAGGTAGTCCAGATAGGCCTCCGTGGTCCCCTCGTCGGGGTTAGCGTAGAAATCCTTGTCCATCATGGCCGACCAGGTGCTGAAGTAGGCGGTGTACCGGCTGGAATCCTTCAGGTCCAGGGTCAGGCTAAAGCCCAGAAGGGTCATAAAGCCCATCTCCCGGCGCATATCGGCGTCCACCTGCACCAGTTCCTCCACCGTCCCGGCCTTGTCGATGGCGTCCAGCCAGGGCTGAATAGGCTCCACCCCCGCCTTCTCCCGGCCCTCGGTGTCCATCACCGTGTGGTACAGGGCGGCGATCTTGGCCTCGGCGGTACCCGCCTTCTGAGGCTCAGCGGCAATATCGGTGATAAGCCCGGCGATCTGGTCATCAACCTCATACATCAGCCCGTAGAGCACCCCGTTGATCATCTGCCCGTCAGGAATGGTCGCCTGGGCCAGCCAATCCTGATTCACGGCGGCGTAGAAATCATCCTTCAGGTTGGTCCCCTTGTAGGCGTAGGCCCGGCGGATGAGGGCGTCCAGCTCCTCCGCCGTCACTGGAGCCTCGGGGGAGAGGCCGCCCTCCCCCATCCCGTCCACAAAGCCCGATGCCAGAAGATTGGCAAGCTCCCCCTCCGCCCAGGCGGGCACATCGGTAAAGCTCTGTCCGGAAAAGGCCATCCGGGCGTTGGCCCCCACAGGGGCCTCAAAGCCGCCAAAGGCCCGCTCCAGCATGACCAGGGCTTCCGCCCGGGTCAGGGGGCGGTCCAGGTGGAGCTCCCCATTCTCGTCCCCCCGGAGAAGGTCCCTCCCGCCAGAGAGCATATAATCGTCGGCGGCGGAGAGCAGCATATCCCGGCTCTCCCCCCGGGTCAAAGGCTCCAACCCCAGGGCGGCTGGGAGCGAGGTCAAAGCCAGGGCCAGAGCGGAAACCCCTGCCGCCAAACGTTTTTTCAGATGTCTCATACTTTCTGCTCCTTCCAACAAGAGATTATGGCACAAGGATAGCACTTTCATTCCAAAAATGCAAGTCCATTTTGTGAGTCAATGCCTAACATACAAACGCCCCTGAATTGGATATAATTTGTTCGGTGATGGCTACTATGAAACATCCAGATCACGGCGGCACGGTCTATGATACCATCCGCCGGAACATCAAAAAATACCGAAAAATGCGGGGGCTTACCTCCGCCCAGCTTGCCGAACGGGTGGGTCTGTCCCACGACTTCATCCGCCAGATCGAGAGCGAGAAGGCCCGGTACAATTTCTCGGTGGAGACCTTCTGCAAGATCGCCCAGGCCCTGGAGGTCACTCTGGACCAGCTGGCCGCTCCGGCGGAAGAGCCTTGAACTTCACAAGAGAAAAGCCCGGCGGGAGGTCTCCCGCCGGGCTTTCATTTCTGTATCCGTTTACGGCTCGTCTGCCACCCGGCCTTGGAGGACCTCCCGGTCCTTCAGGGTCAGCTCCCCGTTTTCCGCGTCCACGGTCAGGATCTGGCCCTCCCGGATCTCCCCGGCAATGATGGCCCGGCTCACCAGGGTCTCCACCGTGTGCTGAAGGTATCGCCGCAGGGGGCGGGCCCCGTAGAGGGGATCGTAGGCCCTGTCGATGGTCAATTCCCGGGCCGCCGGTGTGAGCTCACAGGCAAGCCCCCTGTCCGCAAGCCTTCGGTTGAGGCCCGCCAGCAGCAGGTCCACGATATGGCTCACGTTGTCTCTGGTCAGGGGCTTGTAGAAGACGATCTCGTCCAGCCGGTTCAGAAATTCCGGCCGGAAGGACTGCTTGAGTAGGGCGTTCACCTGTGCCCTGGCCTCGTCAGTGATCTCCCCGTTGGGACCGATGCCCTCCAGGAGATACTGGCTGCCCAGGTTGGAGGTGAGGATGATGACCGTGTTCTTGAAGTCCACCGTCCGGCCCTGACTGTCGGTGATCCGGCCGTCGTCCAGCACCTGCAAAAGCGTGTTGAACACGTCGGGGTGGGCCTTCTCCACCTCGTCAAAGAGGATGACGGAGTAGGGCTGCCGGCGGACCGCCTCGGTGAGCTGTCCCCCCTCCTCGTAGCCCACATACCCCGGAGGAGCCCCGATGAGCCGGGACACGGAGAACTTCTCCATATACTCCGACATGTCGATACGCACCAGATTCTTCTCGCTGTCAAAGAGGGCGGCGGCCAGAGTCTTGGCAAGCTCGGTCTTCCCCACCCCGGTGGGGCCCAGGAAGAGGAAGGAACCGATGGGCTTGTCCGGGTCGGCCACCCCCGCCCGGGAGCGGAGGATGGACTCGCTGACCAGCCGGACCGCCTCCTCCTGGCCGATGACCCGCCGGTGGAGGATATCCTCCAGGTGGAGGAGCTTCTCCCGCTCCCCCTCCATGAGCCGAGACACGGGGATGCCGGTCCACCGCTCCACGATCCGGGCCACCTCCTCCTCGGTGACCTTGTCCCGCAGCAGGCTCCCCTCCCGGCCCTCGCTGGCCAAAGCCTCCTGGGCCTCCAGCTCCTTCTGGAGCTGGGGGATGCGCCCGTACTGCAGCTGAGCCGCCTTCTCCAGATCATACTGCCGCTGGGCCCGCTGAAGTTCGGCGTTGGCCTCCTCCAGTTCCTGGCGGAGGCCCTGGACCCGGCCGATGCCCTCCTTCTCGTTCTCCCACTGGGCCTTTTTGGCCCTGAACTCCTCCCGGAGGTCGGACAGCTCTCTCCGGATGTCTGAAATATGTTCCTGAGAGAGCCGGTCGGTCTCCTTGCTGAGGGCGGCCTCCTGGATCTCCAGCTGGGTCATCTTTCCCTGGAGCACGTCCAACTCGGTGGGCATGGAGTCCAGCTCGGTGCGGACGGTGGCGCAGGCCTCGTCGATGAGGTCGATGGCCTTGTCGGGCAAAAACCGGTCGGTGATGTACCGGTTGGACAGGGTGGCGGCGGCGATGATGGCCCCATCGGTGATCTTTACCCCGTGGAAGACCTGGTAGCGCTCCTTCAGACCCCGGAGGATGGCCACCGTGTCCTCCACGGTCGGCTCCTTTACCAGCACGGGCTGGAAGCGGCGCTCCAGGGCGGCGTCCTTCTCGATATACCGGCGGTACTCATTGAGGGTGGTGGCCCCAATACAGTGGAGCTCCCCCCGGGCCAGCATGGGCTTTAACAGGTTGCCCGCGTCCATGCTGCCCTCGGTCTTCCCCGCCCCCACGATGGTGTGGAGCTCGTCGATGAAGAGGAGGATACGGCCCTCGGACTTGCGGACCTCGCCCAGCACCGCCTTCAGCCGCTCTTCGAACTCTCCCCGGTACTTGGCCCCGGCGATGAGGGCGCCCATATCCAGGCTGAAGACGGTCTTGTCCTTTAAGGAGGCGGGCACCTCCCCCTTCACGATCCGCTGGGCCAGCCCCTCAGCGATGGCGGTCTTGCCCACCCCCGGCTCGCCGATGAGCACCGGGTTATTCTTGCTCTTCCGGGAGAGGATGCGGATCACGTTCCGGATCTCCTCATCCCGGCCGATCACCGGGTCCAGCTTGTTCTGCCGGGCCCGCTCCACCAGGTCAGCGCCATACTTTTTCAGGGCGTCGTAGGTCTCCTCCGGGTTGTCGGAGGTCACCTGCTGGTTCCCCCGGACAGCGGCCAGCGCCTGCAAAACTCCCTCTTCGGTGACCCGGTATGTTTGGAAAAGCTCAGACAACTCCCGGTCCGCGGTCTTCACCAGGGCAAGGAGCAGATGCTCCACCGACACGTACTCGTCCTTCATCTGCCTTGCGGTCTCCTCGGCGGCGTTGAGGGTCCGGTCCATCCCCTGGGAGACATAGATCCTCCCCGCCTCCCGGCCCGGGCCGGAGACCCTGGGCTGCCGCTCCACCAGGGTCTTGGCCGCGGCGTGGAAGCTGGGCACGGTGAGGCCCATCTTTTCCAGGAGCTGGGGGACCAGGCCCTGCTCCGCCTCCAACAGGGCCAGGAGCAGATGGCACTGCCCGATCTGCTGGCTACCATACTCGGTGGCAATGGACTGGGCGGACTGGATGGCCTCCACCGTCTTCTGGGTATAATTTTGCGCGTTCATGGACGCTCACATCCTTCCTATTTCGGTTTGATGGCAGAAAAAGGGCCGGCCAGCTTCCGCTGGCCGGCCCCAGACGACCCTTACTGGATGGCGATGCGGTGGGTCTCCGGCTCCACGGGCTTAGCCTTGGGGAGGGTCAGGGCCAGCACACCGTTTTCATAGGCGGCGGTGATGTTCTTCTCCTCGATCCCCGTCACGTCAAAGCTGCGCTGGAAGGAGCCGTAGCGGCGCTCCCGGCGGATATAGCTGCCGTCGGCGGCCTTGTCCTCCGTCTCGTCGCTGTGGGCGGCGGTGATGGTGAGGATGCCGTCCTTCAGATCCAGGGTGATGTCCTCCTTCTTAAAGCCGGGCAGTTCGGCCTCCAGCACATAGCTGTCCCCGGTATCCCGGATGTCGGTACGGAAGGCGGGCAGGTCAGTGTTGGACCGGCGGAAGAAATCCCGGGCAAAGTTGTCAAAGGTGTCAAACAGGTTGTTGTCACTGCGGTCAAAGGGAAGCATACCAAACATAATCATGATCTCCTTTTTTATTTCATATTTAGCACTCTTATATTTTACTTGCTAACATTTTGAGGCTCCATTGGACTCAACCTTTCTATATTCCGGGGTCGCTTTTGGGTTCCCCCGTCTCTTGAGTATCAGTATACTCAATGGCTGTGAACAAATATACCACAAATTATGTCCAAATTGTAAACGTTAGCACTCCCATTCCAAAAGTGCTAATTCAGAAATTTTTATCCCTTGCGCAGGGTCGGGTTTTATGGTACTGTACATAATGGAGTTTTTCTCCCCATCTCCCCTATTTGGAGGGATCCCCAGATGACCGGACTTTATGAGGCCTATCTTTATAATATCATTGCCGCCCAGGACCTGGCCAAACCTCATATCTCCCCGGACATGTCCGGGGAGCAGATCATCGCCGCCATCCGTTCCGGGGCGGAGAGGCTGTTTCAGATCCACCAGGACAACGACCGCATTTTAAAGGATATCCTCTTCTCCCGAAAGCCCCAGGAGCTCTCCGCCGAAGAGGCCGGGCAGCTCTCCGAGCTGGCCGGGGCGCTTTTCAACCACAACCGCAGCCCCGATGTAGGGGTGGCCTACCGGATCCACAGGCTTCTCTACGCATATGCCCAGCACCACAGAGACCGGGCGCTGATGATCCGGGAGCTCTACTTTCAGGGCATCACCCTCATGTACCTCAACGTGCGGGACAGCAAATTGGGGCTGGACCTGTTTGTGGAGGGGATTGACCAGTATTTCAGCGCCGGCGCCGCCTGCCTGGAACAGTATGAGGAAATTCAGGACCCCGAGACCCGGGCCTACATCATCCGCTGTCTGGGCAACCTGAAATACGGCCTTACCAGCTACCGGGGCTCCCCCTCTCCCAAGGGCGAGCTCCATATGCGGGACGGCTGGGAGGACTACATGGCCTGCTTTGACCGGGCCATGGCGGTGATCCAGTCCCCCCACTACCGCTCTCTGGACCCGGGTCTTCCCTGGGACAGCTTTGCCTACGCCATGCACTATGACCGCACAGAGTTTCTCACCGTCCTCCAGCACAACCACGACCCGGTGATCGCCCAGGCCATGCTGGAGTCCGCCCAGTTCATCCAGGCCTACCAGTCCCAAAGCGCCAACGTTCAGGAGCGGTTCGTCAGCAACCGCACCACCCGGTATACCTGCCTGGCCGCCCGGTACCACGCGGGTCTGGCCCCCCTGGAGGAACTGCTGGAGACCCTTTACGACATGTGTGAGGAGGCCGACATCCACGACTTCTCCGGGGACAATATCTGGGTCATCCTCTGCGCCCCGGAGTATCTGCTCACCTACGCCCGCCGGCTCTCCCCCGAAGATTTCCTCCGCTGGGAGCCCCGGGTCCAGCACATCATCGAAAAGCAGAAGGAATACCTCTTCCTCCTGCCCCGGAACGAGTATTCCCTCCAGGTCTCCCGGTCCCTCCAGAACATCATCAGCCAGTCCACCGAGACCGACGAGCAGTTCAAGCGCCGCATCCTGGACTACATCTTGGCCTGTCACGCCCCCACCTTCGTCCACTCCAAGATGGTGGCCCTGCTGACCCGGCGGTTCTGTGAGCGGCTGCTGGAGACCGCCCCCGCCCTCCTCAACGGCGCCTTTGACCTGGACCTTGGCCCGGAGCACCCGGAAAACCACAAGATCCTGCTGGAGCTGGCCTACCTGTGCGGGCTCTACCACGACCTGGGAAAGTGTATGCTCCTGAACTCCGTGGGCATGTACAGCCGCAGCCTTTTGGACGAGGAGTTCCTGTGCATCCAGCACCACCCCGTCTTCGGCTGCAATCTGCTGGAGTCCCTGGGCATGTCCTCCATCTCCAGCGTCTCCTACTTCCACCACCGCTCCTACGACAGAGCCGGCGGCTATCCCAAGGGGGAGAGGCCCCTTCCGGAGAACGTCCGCCGGATCATCGACATCGTCACGGTGGTGGACTCCCTGGATGCGGGCACCGACAACATCGGCCGCAGCTACGCCGCCGCCAAGACCTACGACCAGCTGGTGGAGGAGCTGCTCCGGGGCAGCGGCACCCGCTATGCCCCGGAGATCGTGGCCCTGCTGCGGGACGACCCCTTCCGCCGGGAGATCGGGGAGTTCATCCAGAATAACCGGATCGCGGTCTATCTGGATGTGTACCGGAAAAAGCAGGAGATCTGATCCTTAAAAAAAGAGGACCCGAACCGTGGTGCGGTTCGGGTCCTCTTTTCTATCCGTTTCTTAGTACTTACCCAGGTTGCCGGAGTTGTGGCCGTCATCCTTGCCAAACTCGTAGTCGTTGCCGGGCAGGACCGCGTTGAGGAGGATCCCCGCGATGGCGGCGATGGCAAGGCCCGTGAGGGTCACGCTGGCGCCTCCCACCTGGAAGGTGAGCCCCCCGGAGAAGCCCAGGCCGCAGACCAGGATCACCGCGGCGATGATGAGGTTCCGGGAGTTGGTGAAGTCCACCTGGTTCTCCACCACGTTGCGTACGCCGATGGCGGAGATCATGCCATAGAGGATGAAGCTGACGCCCCCGATGATGGCGGAGGGCAAGGCCCCGATGAGGGCGGCGAACTTGGGGCTGAAGGACAGGACCAGGGCGTAGACCGCCGCCAGGCGAATGACCTTGGGATCATGGACCCGGGAGAGGACCAGCACGCCGGTGTTCTCGCCGTAGGTGGTGTTGGCCGGGCCGCCGAAGAGGCCGGCCAGAGAGGTGGCGATACCGTCGCCGATGAGGGTCCGGTGGAGCCCCGGCTCCTCCAGGAAGTTCTCCCCCACGGTGGCGGAGATGGCGGACATATCGCCAATGTGCTCCATCATGGAGGCGATGGCGATGGGGGCCATGACCAGGATGGCGCTGAGATCAAACTTGGCCACGCTGCCGCCAAAGTCGGTGACGAAGGGCTGGAAGCCGACCCAGGCGGCGTCCTTCACGCCGGTAAAGTCCACCTGTCTTGCAAGGATGGCCACGATGTAGGCTCCCACCACACCCAGCAGGATGGGAATGATCTTCACCATACCCTTGCCCCAGATGTTGCACACGATGATGATAGCCATCGCCACCAGGGCCAGCCACCAGCAGGTGGAGGCGTTGCTCACAGCCGAGGGGGCCAGGTTCAATCCAATGCAGATGATGATGGGCCCTGTGACCACCGGGGGCAAAAACCGCATGACCTTGTGGACCCCCACCGCCTTGACGATCAGGGCCAGCACCAGATAGAGAAGACCGGCCACCACAATGCCGCCGCAGGCGTACTGCAGCTTTTCGCCCGCCGCCATGGCGGCGTAGGCCCCGTCGCTCATGCCGGCGATGGTGGCAAAGCCGCCCAGGAAGGCAAAGGAGGAGCCCAGGAAGGCGGGCACCTTAAATTTGGCGCACACATGGAAGAACAATGTGCCGATCCCGGCAAAGAACAGGGTGGTCTGGATATTCAGCGGCAGACCGTAGCTCTGGACCAAAATGGGCACCAGGATGGTGGCCCCGAACATGGCGAACATGTGCTGAAGCCCCAGCAGCAGCATTTTGGGCACGCCCAGCTTACGGGCGTCGCGGATCACGTCTTGATTCATACTTCATTTCTCCCTTCTTTTCTTTCGTCCCTCACATGGAACCTCTTTGCAATGGGCAAAAAAAAGACGACCACAAATGTGATCGTCAATAAAAAGATTGCCCATTAAAAAAGGAAAGAAAAGGCCC
>CATKDV010000103.1:0-14950 GCA_949746985.1 uncultured Eubacteriales bacterium
CCATTTGCTGTCTTGTCCACGCTGTTGCGGTCCTCGCCCTGGCTGACACGGCCCGGATATACGCGGTCGGGGGTATTGGTCCCATCTGCCATCTGATAATTGTTGTTGGCGCCCCAAGTGTAGAAGATATTATCCGCTGTCTTGGCCTGATCCAGGTCAAAATAGGGCGCAACGACCGCGCCGGAGACATTTCCCCCGGCGGAGATCCCCACGACTCCCATCAAATTGTTTACAGCACCGTCTTCACTCTCAACCAAAACATAGGTAGGCGCCAGATTAGCCGCCGTCACCGAGCCATTGCCTATCTGACCGTTACTTCCCCGGCCCCAGGACACCGCCTTATGGGTCCCATCCTCTGCAATGATGGCCATAGCATGCTCGTCCCCGGCTACCACGTCCAGCACGTTCCAAAGGTAACGTACGCCGGAGCCGTCTACCCCCGCCACTTGGTAGGGCGCCACCTCATTTACGCCCACAGCATACCCGGTACCGGTCTGACCCGTTGTATTCGTTCCAAAGGTAAAGACTGTACCATCCTGCCGCAGCATTGTTACAAAGTTACTTCCGGCAGAAATATCCACAATGTTTGTAATATATTCGCTGTTGCGGAACCGCCCCGTGATGGCAAGATCATGGCTGGCCGAGAATCCGCTCCGGACCTGGCCAAAGCTGGCGGCAGAGACAGCCGTGATGGTGTACACCTCGCCTGTGATCTTATCCAACGCCAGGATCACACCGTTCATGGCGGTCAGAGCGCCGATCTGCGCATTCTTCCCGGTGATCTTACTGACAAGATTTACCTGTGTCGCAGCCTGGCTGGCATTCCAAACGACCACAGAGCCATTCTCCAACGTCGCCGCAGAAATTCCATTGCCTGCAGCGATCCAAAGCGCTCTTTGTCCGTTCAGATTCACCTGGATCGGCTGTACATTTCCGTTTCCGCCATTCCAGGCCCAAACAGTACCGTCAGCCTTTAACGCCAGGGAATAGGTGTCGCCCACCACAACCATGGGGGCAGTGTAGATCTCGCTGTTCAAGACCACGCCAGTCTCACTGACAGGCTCTTTGGTGACGATCAAACTGAGCATCATCCGGTAGCCTGTCTCCACATTATAGATGGAAACGTTGGTCCGGCCCATTTCCTTACCGGTAATGGTGATGGTGCCTCCGGCCACGCTCACCTGGGCCACACCGGGATCCGCAGCAGAGTCGGCAACCTCCGCCCGCAGCCCATCCAGCATAGAAACACCTCTGCGCTGAGCAACGGTCAAAAGGTTAAAGGAGTCCAAATGCTCCTCATAGAGGTCTGCCGCCTGAATGGTTATCGAGTTGCCCGCAGTCAAGGTCCACAGGGAACTTTGGGCCACACCGCCAACGATCCACTTGTAGAAGAACGCTTCCTCATAACCAAAGCGTTTGGCAGAGCGGGATGCCGCGGCAATGGCTGTGTCGGGCGAGTTTACATTGAACTTGCTGGTGCCGTCGCTGCCCAGAACATATACCGCACCACTCAGCGTCGTCACTACAGAATGGTTGACGCCGCCGGCAAAACTGATGGTCTGACGGAAGGCCGGGTCATTGGGATCCTGGATCGCGGAGGGAGCAGGATATTTCACCAGATCCGGATCATCCGTTCCAAAACTATGGGTGCAAAAACTGCAGGTCAACTGAGTCCCCGCAAGCCCAAAGCTTTCATCTGTCCCAACTGCACCACAGTCGGGGCAGACATAGTACATGGTATAGAGGGTCTGATTATCCCCCTTCAGTACGATCTGCGGCGTAGAAACGTTGGCCGCCGTACTGGCAAGCCCCAGCTGCCCGCCGGCATTGGAGCCCCAGGCAAAGAGCACGTCATCCCGGCTCATTGCCATGGCATGATTGGCGCCTGCGGCAATATCGCTGATCACGGTACCCTCGATCGGGAATATTGCCTCTACCGGCCTGCTGTTCACTCCCGTATTCACTCCACCGTTGCCCAGCTGCCCGGCAGCGTTGGCGCCCCAGGACAGAACTCTTCCGTTCCGGGTCAGCGCCATAGAGAAGTTTGCACCGGCCGCAATGCGGACCACATTCTCCAAATAGATGCCGTTGGGATCATATTCCCCCGCCAGCACCCGGACAGGAGTACCACGGTTTTGATTCGTCCCATCGCCAAGCTGACCATTGCCGTTGGCGCCCCAGGCCAAAACCAGAGCGTCTTCCCGCAACGCCAGGAAATGCTGTTGTCCGGCGGCGATCGCGGAAATATGGGTCAGATCGCCCTCCAGTCCGGTCAGGGCAGGAACAAAGGAGATATTCTTTTCTGCCCCATTTGTCCAAATATACACTTTCCCGCTTTCCAAAAGCGCCAAGCTCTGCGAACCGCCTACTGCGATGTCGGTGACCTTTTCCCCATTCAACTCTACCGCTTTCACATCCTTGGGATCTACTCCCCAGGTGTATACCTTGTTCAGGTTGGAAAGGGCTACCACATAGGTGGAGGTCGTATTTACATCGATTTTTATGATATGCTCATCCTGCGCAAAGGGAATGGCGACCTCCACGGGGTCCTCATAATTGATCGCCCCGCCCCATGTCCAGACTGTGCCGTCGCTCCGAAGGGCCACCGTGTAATTCAGGCCGGCCTTTACCATCGTATCCGAAGTGTTCTCTGCAGAAGGCACATCCACCAGGTCATCGCTGGGCAGAATGATAACCTGCCAGTCGCCCCGGTAGTTGCTGCCCTGATGGCTGATCGTGATCGTGATCCGACCGAATTCCTTGCCAGTGGGCACCAAATAAACCTTATCGCCAATTCTCTGGAAGAAAGCCACCGTAGGATCGGAGGTGCTGTACTCCAAATTGCCCACCTCATTCGGATCCATCTTCTGAATAAAGTCGTCGGCAATCAGATTAAATGTACTGCTGTAAATCTCATCCAGATCGTAGGGATCGATCCACAGATACTGGTCGACCCGAAGCGTCACCAGACTAGGCATCCGCTCACCGGGCTTGTTTTCCACCACAGGAGTCGTCAGATCAGTCTTGACATAAATGGCATAGTGGTTGGCAGCCATGGTATACATGTTGTCAATACCCACCTGGATCAGAACGCGAGAATCCACATTGCTCAAATTGCCCAGCTGTCCGGCGTCATTAAGGCCCACAGCCCAGACGGAGCCCTCCTCCCGGACAACGACGGAGTGATTCCCTCCGGCCGCAAGAGTCAGGATCTCACGAACATAGGTGTCACTTTGGGTGGAGACAGTACCGCCCCTACCTACAGCGTATGGCGCATATACCTTATCTTGCTGGCTGGCCACAGGATCAACAATGCCCAATTGGCGACCGGTATTGCGGCCCCACGCATAGATCGTATTTTCATTGACCCGGTCCTCTACTTGAGCCACGACCATGGAATGGGCTTCACCCGCCGCCACCTGCCGGGCCCCAGACACCCCTGTTACCTGGATCGCCTGATCACTATAACTTACGGAAAGTCCCTCTGTCTCTCCGATGCCCAATTGGCCATCGCTGTTATCGCCCCAGGCAAAGACATCTCCATCGGTATTCACAGCCAGCACATGGCGGCTGCCGGCGCTGATATCGATCACATTCTCCAGATAATAATCTGTACGGAGTTCCGAACGCACCTGCTCCACCTGCATGGGGACCAAAGCCCCGGCCGTTGCGGGCGCGCCAACACGCCCGGAGTCATTATTACCCCAGGCAAAGACACTGCCATCTGCTCGGAGAGCCACACTAAACCCATTCCCAGCAGAAATTTCAATAATTTGATCCAAATAAATGGGGTCATCACCAGCGCTGATCCCAGTCAAAACCATACGCGGCCCGTAATAGGAATCTGTACTGCCCTGGCCCAATTGGCCATAGGTATTACCGCCCATAGCCCACACATGGCCCGTTTCATCCAATAGCAGGGTATGATCCGCCCCCGCCGCTACTGCTACGATCTTTTTCCCGTCAAACAGACCTTCCAGCGCTGTAACGCTGCTTACATTCTCAAAGGAATAGACTGTTTCATTAATTGTGGCGGTAACATCGTTGTTACTGCTGTCGCGGCTAATGACGATCGTCTTTTTGAATACTTCCTCAGATGTGTAAAGACCCAACTGTCCAGATGCATTTGCACCCCAGACAAACACCTTTCCCTCTGTATCCACCGCAATGCCATAACCGTCTCCAGCAGCCAGATCCACAATGTTATCCAGCCCGGCCAGCCGCTTGGGTACATTTGTAGGCGCATGGATCCCATCCGCAGGGGTGCCCCAGTAATAAACGCTTCCGTCCGCTTTGACCGCATAGGTATAATCATTGTTGGCAGCTACCTTGGGCACAGAAATGCGGACCTTTTCACTGCCATCTGTGTCTGTATATGTGCCCATTACTGTGACTTCAGCGGTTGCCACTACATTTTCATTTCCATCCAAAATGGAGATCGTGGTCGTACCACTCTTCTGACGTCTCGAGGATGTGACAGCAGCACAGGTGATCACACCGTTGCCGTCCACCTTCACAATGCTCTCATCGCCAGAGACATAATGGTATGCCATTCCTGCCGTGACAGTATCCTTCTTCAGCAGGTTCAAGCCGGCATAACCCAAAAGATCCCCCACCACGATATTCGCCTGGGACCCATAGGGGAATTTGATCCGATTGATCCCAGTCACTTCCACATTGGCTCCGGTAAAAGTGATCTGTGCGTTATCATTCTGCTTGATGCCGCTGAACCGAGGCTCTCCAACAGCATTATCCTCGCCATAGCCGGCATAGCCCAGCTGTCCCTTGTCATTCAGGCCAAAGCCCAGGACCCGGCCATCCTTGTTAATGACTGCTCCATGGCTTCCGCCTGCAGCGATCGCCATTACATCTGTCAGATACGCCGCATCGTCCAGACTGTGCCCAGGATCACTTTCCCCTGCGGAAACAGGAGTTGCGACCTCCATTCTATCTGCAAGCAAGCTTCCCTTTCCAAGCTGCTTTTCTGTATTTCCTCCCCAGGAATATACAGTGGTTCCACCATTCTCATTTAGGGTCACCGCCAAGCTATGCTTTCCTCCGGCGGCAACCATGAGGCCATTTTCCAACTTACCAGCATCGCCCAAAACGACCACGGGCAAATGGCTTACACTCTCTTTTCCGCCGTCGCCCAACTGTCCAATGCCGTTATCGCCCCAAGCAATGACCACAGGCTTCGCATTTCGCTCACTTCCGCTTTCATAGGCCACCGCCAATGCGTGCCGGCCGCCCGCAGCGATAGAAACCACATTGCTCAAAGTGGCTGTATTCGCCTCTGCATGGATCTCATATTCGCCCGACTCGACCTGAAGGGCCGATGCGCTCAAAGCCCCGGCAGCACTTGAGCCCAGCTGTCCATGACTGTTATTGCCCCAGGCCCATACATCGCCATTCCCCCGCAAGACAATGGCAAAGTCGTCCCCTGCCGCTACGTCGACCACATGGTCCATCAGCAAAACTCCATGATACCCTTTTGCCCGGACCACACTATTATAACTCTCTTGATCATTCTGTCCCAGCTGGCCCATCTCATTTTCGCCGGCAGCATAGACTGTTCCGTCCTCATTGAGGAACAGGGCAAACTTCTTTCCGGCCGCAGCTTTGGTAAAGCCCTTAATAGCGTCGCCATCAGAATTCCGGACCATATCCACATTGGGCTTCCGGGCATTGCCGCGATATGTATCATAATAGTCATACCAGCTATGTCCACACCCATGGCAGTACCAGATCTGGTACTCCCACTCGGTGGGATCATTGGGGAATGTGTTTGCATCATCATAAATCTTTTCTACATTCGGCCTGTCACATCCCCAAGGAAGCTGATGATGACTATCCGTCCCGTCCGGGCTGCCGCACAGGCAGAGAACATTACCGCCGTTTTGGGCGTTGCTCTCCAACCCACAGGCAGTACAACGCCAATAAAGAGAGGAATAATCATTATAATTCTCCATCTCTGTTGCGCTTTGTGTAAAGACCGCACCATCCTCCACCCGGATCAAATAGGTGTTCTGATAGGAATGATCCGTATCGTTCAGCTGTGCGACCAGATACCCGGTATATACAGGGTCAGTGTAAGTGTAGCTCACACCTTCATATGTATAGCCATCCGCTGTCTTCTCTGCACAAATATTCTGGGTGCGTCTTGTGTACACTTCGCCCGAGCTGATCTGTATGAAGAGATCCTTCCCTCCGGTAGCGCCGGCCTGAGCAATATAGTACCCAGGATAGGCAGCGTCAACTGTTTTATAAACAACACCGTCATAGCGGTATCCCTGGCTGGGATCCGCCGGCTCTGTATCGCTGCCAGGCGCAACCATCTCTGCCAAAGCGCCGGTCGCGATCAAGTCGTTCAGATACACGACCTCCGCATTCAACGCTTTGCGCTGCTTCTCTTCAGGCACTGCCACAATAGTGGAGGTGCCCTCCTTATACCCTACGCAATACCAGTTGGGGCAAGTCTCAGGGATGGTATCCTCCACCTTTTCATTTTCAACCAGAGTAATCCCCCGCAGGTCACCCACGACCCAAGCGATCCCATCCTCGTCTATCAGGACGGTAAAGGTTTCCCCTGCTGCCACAGCAACGATGTGCGTAAAGTATTTTTCATTGTCATTCATCTGAACTGGGTAGGCACGGTCCACAAACGTACCGTCACCCAGTTGACCATATGTATTATCGCCCCAAGCCCACACGGTACCGTCGCTTCTCAGTGCAACGGTGTGCTTCTCACCTGTCGCTATCATGGGCGCGGTAACAAAGCCATCCTCAGCTGCTGCATCTTCACCAGGCAGAAGGATAACTTGAACCAGAGCGGTTATATTCGTCGTCATATTTCGGACCATCACATAGGTCCGGCCATATTTCTTGCTTCCGTCAGGGGCGCCAAAGGTCAGATATCTGCCCTCGCTGCCCTTGGCCTCCAACATGGAGGAATCCACCGGGATGAACTCCAGGTCGGCGGCGTTCACGATCTCACCTGCCAGATGAGTGTGAAGGTTGAATGCCTCTCCCAAGGACAAGGTCACCGTCGTGGGGTCCAGAACAAGCTGCTCCCCTACATGCAGAGTAATTATCCCGCTCACCTGAGGGAGACTGTCCGGCAAAGCCGTACCCGGCTGCCAGCTCTGGCCTTCAATGACCAGAGTGGAAAAAGGCTGTGGGCCGACCCGAACAGGAATCACACTGTCCTCATGGGTATACTCGCCCAACTGTCCCCAGGCATTTACACCGGTCGCAAACACAGATCCGTCCCGGTAGCTCATCACAGAGTGGTTCTTCCCTACACTAAAGGACCAGACTTCCTGCATGTACTTGGAATTCATCTCATTGACTGTTCCTGCTCCCTTCACAGGAGTACCGTTTGCGTTGATGATCCCGCCATTTCCCAACTCGCCGTTCACATTGATTCCGTATCCCAAAAGGGTAGGATATTCCGTCATTTCGCCGTCGGTATAAAGAGCATAGACCAGCGTGCCATCTTCTCCGCCCTTCATCTGGTACACATTTTCCCGCACCAGCGCGGGGGCGTTCACAGCTGCCGTTCCTGTAACAAGCGCGCCAAGCTGGCCCTCAGCATTTCGACCCCAACCATAAAGGTTGTGGTTATAACTGAGCGCCAAAGCATGGGCATTGCCTGCGGCAATGTCTGCAATATAGCTTAATCCCTCTTCCTCTTCCAACGTTTGGCCCCGGTTCACCTGTATCGGCGTACGGGCCAACGCATCGCTGCTTCCGTTTCCAAGAACTCCATCTTCGTTGCTTCCCACTGCATATACGGTGGCATTATGCCGCAGCAGATACAGAGTATGACCTCCTGCCGCCAGCTTTACCGTCTTCGTGATCTCCGGACTGTCGCTGGGGCTAGTACCCTTAGACACTTTCTGCGCCCAAGGACTGATCGCAATATAATCGTTTGTGCCTATGATCTTACCAGAAATGCCAAGCTGGCCGTAAACATTGTCGCCCCAGGCATACACTCTTCCGCTGCGGGTCAGCGCGGCGGCAAAGTCAAGACCTGCAACGATCTGTACCACCGGGTCTGCAGCCTGATACCCCTTGCCGCTCTCTTCCACAAAACTTTCCAGCTGCTCACCCAGGGGTGCATTCTCTCCAATCATTACAAGACTGGGATACTTACTATAGGAAGCTTCCAACAGGTCCTGATTTGTAACGTCCGAATTCAGACGGTCCTCCAGCGCCAAATAATCTACGCCATTGCCCAACTGGCCCCGGGTATTGTCACCCCAAGCCCAAACACGGCCATAGTTATCCAACGCCAGGGTAAATTTCTCCCCTGCCGCAATATCTGTAAAGGTTACCTGCTCCCCCTCATGTCCTGCAGGCGGAGTGACCTGGCTCATATCCAGCCGCACCGGATGATCACTGAACAGGTCCTTATCCTCCTGAACTGTGCCATCATCTCCAAAGTAATTCTCTGGACGGCCGGCCTCTCCGTTGCCAAGCTGGCCATATCGGTTATAGCCCCAGGTCCAGACCTCGCCCGTGGTCGTAAGCGCAACTGTATGATCGCTTCCGCTTACGACCTTGGGAATTGCAGATATAGCATAATGACCGTCCCCAGCACCTTCTCCGCTGTCTTCGCCCTCCCGGGAGGAACTTTGCTGGTGGCGAACTACAACGGGGATAGCTGCCGCATTATTATAAAGTTTGTTTGTCTGGTCAAAATAGGCCAAAGATACCGTCGCAGAACCCATCTTATCCTTAGGCACCGCATAGATCTTGCTGCCGTCCCGCTTGATCTCCAATACCGTGGGGTCAGAGCTGGTAACGATAAAATAGGTTGGCTCTGTGAGCATGGTCCCCCCATCGTTCATCAGGTTAAACCCAGTGCGGTTTTCATTGAATATTTGGGTCAGGTCCAATTCCAAATACTGCTGCCAATTCAGATCCTGTTGGGCCGGCGCCTCCTCATGATCGTCGTTCTTCTGATAGCCGTAGGCCTGTCTCTTGTCGCTACTGTCAGGGCTCGCCTGATCGCCCGTTACGACAAAGTACTCCTGAATGCGGAGATACTTCGAACTTCTATCGCCTGCCTGAACCGGAGTGGCAGAGTTATCGTAGCTACTGTCGCCCAACTGGCCATGGGTGTTATCTCCCCAGTTCCAGACATAATAGTCATCCTTAAGGGCAGCCATATTCTTTGCGCCAATTTCTACCTGAAGCGCGCCCACAAAATGATCCGTCTCACTAAAGCTGAGACCGCGCTCCACCAGCGTGGGTACATCTGTATAGACCAAAACGATCTCTTCATCTTCCGCTGTAATTTCCTTCTTGCGGCCCAACTGCTCATACAGGTTGCTGCCCCAGGCATAAATGGACCTGGTATCCCCCTGGGATACCACCGCAGCCATGGTGTCCCCGCCGGCAGAGACAGACATGGCCTTCAATCCACCCACCTGCTGGGGCACGACCGCCTTCTTCTCTGTCGCGGGATCAGGCTCGCTCTCTTTTGAAGTATTGTACTTCTGATCGCCCAGAACACTTTCACCCAACTGTCCGTAGCTTCCATCGCCAAAAGCCCAGACTGTTCCATCCGGTTTCAAATAGACACTGCTTCTGGCTCCCGCCGCTATGTCAAAACCGGTTCCTGTTTCCGTCGCAATGACGGGGACATGATATGTAAAGGTTTTTACCTTTCCAGCGGGAGCATCAACATCCTCGCCAACGCCCAGCTGGCCCCGACCGTTATTGCCCCAGGTCAAAACCGTTCCATCTGCCCGGAGGGCCAGTACGTGTGCATCGCCAGCGGCGATCTCTACAATATCTGTCAGGTAATAACCTCTCACGCTCGCGCTCCTGCCCTGGTGGACCTGAGTGGGAACATAAACATCCGAATTGTATATTTCCTTGATGTCCTCTATCAACTTTCCAGTTTCATCCCGCAGAACTCCACGTTCGATCGCGTCCAACATATCCGCATAGGTCCAGATATCTCCGTCATAATACCATTCATCGGGCTCCGCGTCTTCCTCATTCTCCGCATTGGTGACAAGGCGTTTTACATTGCCAGTATACCCAATGCCCAACTGGCCCCGATCGTTAAATCCAAAGGCATATACCGCTCCGCTGTCTGTCAGAAGCAGGCTATATCCATCGCCAGCCGCCAGAGTTCGGATATTTTGGGGCACGCCAACCACGCTGACGGCACGGTAGTAAGTCGTCAGCGCAGTATTTCCCCCTTGTCCCAGTTGTCCGTGGAGATTGTTACCCCAAGCCCAGACTTTGCCGTCCCGATCAAGCGCCAGTGCATGGTCGGTGCCTGCGGCGATCGCCGTAATATTGGTCAGCGGAGCCCCCGTATTGTCCCGGGCACGCACAGGAGTATTACTGTTCGCAACCGTATTATCCATGCTATAGGCCAGCTGTCCCTTGCTGTTGTCGCCCCAAGTCCAGACCGAACCATCGGCTTTCAGCGCTACGGAGAAGCCGTCGCCCAAAGCAATCGCAGGGGTCGCCCCGACCTCATCATCCACAATATTGGGGATCTCTACCACCAGCAGCCGGGAAACACCGCTAACGCGGTCGGCCACTCTGACATAGACAGTTCCGGGCACGGGATCGTTCCATGTGCTCCTCACTGTCAAAGTGGTATCTGTCAGTTCCAGCAACTTGGGATCGGAAATCAGGATCTCCAGTTGGCCTAAATCAGCCACCTTAGAATCCTGCATATATTTTTCCATCCGGCTTCCAGAAACAAAACGGGCAGTCGCTCCTGTAATTGTAAAGGAAGATGGCTTTGCATCTGCCACACCGGGATTCTGAGGATAGATGCGAATGACCTGGGGAAGGATCTCCTCTTCCTCCTCCCCCACTTTCCCCCGCACTTCCAGCCGCCAGGCATCCTCAGCGCCCACCGCGCCCAGACTGTTTCTACGCGTCAGGTTTGACAGTTCTCCCAACTGACCGACTAAATTCTCTCCCCAAGAGATCACATCACCGTTCTCGCCGATCCCAAAGCTCATATCATCACCGGCGGTGATTTTAATGATCTTCTCGGCGCCGTGATAAGAGGTCATCTGACGGGGGGCGCCCCCACTCGTATTGACCGTTCCGTCCATCAGTCCCAACTGACCGTTCGTGTTGTCACCTGCCGTCCAAATCGTCAAGTTATCTGTCAGGACCTCAGCGTTATCCCCTATTCCGCTAAGCTCGCCCCGCAGGATCACAGTGTGATTTTTGCCCGCGGCAATATCGACCACCGCACTGATATACTCATCTTTCTCATTTCTTAATTCGACCAGGCGCTCAAACTCTTTCACCGCAGTCCCGTTCTCTTGAAGTCCCAGCTGTCCGGAACTATTATCGCCCGTTCCCATCACCATTTTAGTGTTATCGCCCATCAGGAACAGACTATGTTTATAACCAGCAGCAACTTTTTCCACGGGAGCCGCAAGAGCTGCGCCGGAAGCATCTGTCACCGCCAAGGGCGTATAGGTACAATTGGCATAAAACGGACCTTGGGTCGAGGTACCTGCGCTCAACTGCCCCTTATCATTCAGGCCCCATCCATAGACACCGCTGCTGCCGTCGCCGCGTTTTATCAATGCAAATGCATGATACCCGCCGGCCGCTACGCTCACCGACTCTTTCAGTCCGGCGTCTACATACTGCATCACCATACTAGGCAGCAGTCTATCATTGTCGTCAACTGTCACGGTAATTGCGGCGCTGCCCAACTGTCCATAGGAGTTGTCGCCCCAGGAATAGATCATTCCATCACTCAGCCCCAAAAGTGCCAGTGAGAAATTACCTCCGGCAGCTATACTGGTCGCGCCAAAGAGTGATTCTCCCACCACCATGGAACTGTCACCCGCCATTACCCGGATCGGTACATTGGAGTTATTCCGGTCTCCCGTACCAAGCTGACCTTCATCATTCAAACCCCAAGCATAGACTGAACCGTCCGCCGCCCGAGCCAGCACATGGTGGAAACCGACAGAGATCTCCTCGATCATATTCAATCTCTCGCTACTACCATTCAGCCCCTTTACCGGCTGGGGGTCTGTAACAAACGGGATCTCTTTTTCCGTTTTTCCAATGCCCAACTGCCCATTCGCATTGCTGCCCCAGGCCCAAACTGTACCGTCGGCTTTCAAGGCAATGGCAAAATCCTCGCCCACCTGTACGGTGGCGTCAGCAAATTCATTGGCATTTTTCAAATTGATGATGAACGACCCAACATAGGCCTCTCCCGCATCAACCACTTCAGAGGCTGACACCTCAGTCTGGCCATATTGACGGATATCCTCCGGAGCCGGTTTGTAGATACCATCATTGGGAGTTGGGATCTCCGTTGTCACTTCCAAAATACTGGTTTCCGCGGATTGGTAATCGATCCGAATATCTTTCAGCTCTGCATCATCGTAGGGGATCGACCGGTCCCGCTCATAAAGGTTGAATCCTACACTGAAGAACCGGCTCAGTCCTTCCTTATATATAATCACATACTGCAGGTCCGTAATAGAGGTAATGTTCAGCAACTGTTTCTCTCTCAGCGCTCCCTCCGGCTTTCCTGCATCTCTGTTGTAATCGTAGACGCCCAACTGGCTGGCATATCGGTCAGAGGGTACCGCCGTCCCTGGAATGATCTCTCCAGTCTCCTCATCTACTTCCTGTGTATACACGATCACCTTGTTGAACATCAGCTCCTGGCTAACGTCATCTCCGGTCCGGACCGGGTAATCCCGCCCTCGGGTACCGCTCTCCTGTCCGATACCCAACTGGGATCCGTCATTGGAACCCACTGAATAGACCGTACCATCTTCTTTAATTATTACTGTAAAGTTATTTCCCATCACAGCGCTGGCTACCCCGGTAAGGGTTTCACCCTCGGCCGACAAATATCGGGTCGCAACCGTTTTGGCTCCCGTACTGTTCAGGCCTTGCGCCATCTGTCCATAGTCATTGGAACCCCAGCCGTAAGCGATCCCCTTCAATGTGGAAACCACCGTGTTGCTGGCATTCACGCTGACGCCGATCATGCGGTCTCCCTCAGCTATCGCGGTGTTGCCCCAACCCATGGTGACTGGACCCAAAACATCTGCGTTGATTCCTGTATTATTCAGGCCGCTTTCGCCGGAGATATTGGTACCCCAGCCCCAGAGCGACACCTCATTTTCTCCTTGACCCGCTTTCAGCGCTGCGGCATGTCCCAGATATGTATTGTTCTCAATCATATTTTCTGTAGAAGGAAGTCCACCGGCGTCAATATCTACCGCTTCGCTAAAGGGATTCAGGGACGTCGCCGAGGCCTGGACCTGCTTTGCCACACTTTGCGCGCCCAATTCATCAGAGGCGACCCCAACGCCCAGTTGTCCTCTGCTGTTATCGCCCCAGGACCAGATGTGTCCATCCTTATCCAGCGCCAAAGAGAACCGTCCGCCTGCGGTCACCTGAATGATTCCAGCCAGCGGGCTTTGATTGCCCCGGTCATCCTCCATCATGACCAAAGCCGCCACATTGGAGTTCACACCTACAACGCTGCCATTGTTGATATTCAATTCGCCCCGGCCCAGCTGATACCGATCATTGCTGCCCCAGGACCAAACATTTCCGTTGGCGTCCACAGCCAGCATATGGTTCGCGCCGCTGGCAATGTAAATGATATTATCCAGCTCGCTTCCGTCCTGCTTTACCACCAGCGTCGGATACTGCGTTCCACTGCCGGGGGTCATGGGACTGTTGCTGCCCAACTGGCCTGTTACATTAGAGCCCCACACATAAACTTTTCCGTCATAGGTCAGCGCCGCGCTGTGGCTCATGCCCGCCGCCACCTGGACCGCTCCAGCCAGAGGCTCTATGCCTCCCCGGGTTATGATCTGTTTGGGCTTGGAGATATTTCCGCCGCTGCCCAACTGGGAACTCATGTTATAGCCCCAGCCCCAGACAGAACCATCGGCCATCAATGCCAGCGTATGACGGTAGTCCGAGCTTACCATGGGAACCGCCAGCTTCTCGTCAGGGACAGGTTTGCCCTGGCTGCTCTCCAGGTAACGGCCCCGAACTTCCACGATCCGAACGGCAAACGCAGACGTTCCTCTTGCGTCGATTCCATGGGCATAGATCTTTGTCCGCCCCTGGGACCCCACAGGGAAGGTCAGCGTGTATGTAAAGTCCCCATTATCTGTCAGCGTAGCCACCCGGCTGTCCAGGATCCTTACAGAATTTAAAATGGAAAATCCAAAATAGGCCGCGTCCAGGCGGATCTCAGTGTCAAGGGCATCCGCACTCCGGTCTGCCACTGCGCGAATAAAGAGATCTGTGGAGCTTCCATTCAACTCGCCGCTGATACTGTCCATAGAATAGAGCGCCACATCATTCGGAGCCATCGTCTCGTCGGTAGCCCCGACTTCTGCTCCGCTTGCATCCAAGTCCTCTCCAGCATCCGCATCGTCTGCCGTCTCCCCGCCGTTCACATCCTCAGCGGGGTCCGTTTCCTCCCCCTCCTCCGGCTGGTTCTTTTCAGCAGGCTCCGTTGTTGTATTGTCCTCCTCCGGCTCGGTCGACTCCTCTGCGGGATCACTGTCGCCGGGATCCTTCGTCTCATCGTTCTGACTGGTCTGACGTGTTTCCACCCCGCCGATAAACAGGGCGCTTCCATATGTCATAATGGTCGGGTTGCTCTTCAAGGACACCTTGAAAAACGCATCCAGCATCTCAGGCATCTGTGCGTCAACAGCTCCATCGCTTTCCGGAGCGGCGGCCAGGGGAACCTTATTTTCCTCCACTATGACCCCATTTTCGTCACCGGAAGTCATCGGATCCTCAGTAGCCTCCGGCGCAAGTACGATCTCATCCTCCGCTTCCGGAGCGGTGGTCTCCGTCTGGTCCTCCGTCTGGTCTTCTGTCTCCGGCAAAACGGTGTCTTCCACCTGATCCTCCGTCGGCTGTTCTTCACTTCCCTCCGGCTGTA
>CATKDV010000104.1:0-1367 GCA_949746985.1 uncultured Eubacteriales bacterium
GTGCGCTACCTACCCGACCGCCGCCTTCCGGACAAGGCAGTGGACCTGATGGATGAGGCCGCCAGCCGGGTGCGCCTTCAGGGCGTTCAGCTCCCCCCCACCCTTCAGGCTTTAGAGACCAAGGTGGCCGACGCCCGGCAGAGGAAGGAGGAGGCCATCCGCGCCCAAGACTTTGAGAAGGCCGCCATGTACCGGGATGCGGAGGGAGATTTTCGCCGCAGCTTGGAGCGGGAGTACTCCGCCATGCTCCTGTCCCAGTCCTCTCTCTCGGTCACGGGAGAAGACGTGGCCTCGGTGGTATCCAGTTGGACGGGGGTCCCCCTCACCTCCCTCACCCGCTCGGAGAGCGAGCGCCTCCTCTCCTTGGAGGAAGCCCTTCACCTCCGGGTCATGGGACAGGACGAGGCGGTACAGGCGGTGGCACGGGCGATCCGCCGCAGCCGGGTGGGCCTGAAGGAGCCAAACCGCCCTGTGGGCTCCTTTCTCTTTTTGGGTCCCACAGGGGTGGGCAAAACAGAGCTGTGCAAGGCCCTGGCCGAGGCCCTCTTTGGCAGTGAGGACGCCCTTATCCGCTTTGATATGTCGGAGTATATGGAGGCCCACACCGTCTCCCGGCTGCTGGGTGCCCCGCCAGGGTATGGGGGCCATGAGGAGGGAGGGCAGCTCACCGAGGCGGTACGTCGAAAGCCCTGGTCGGTGGTGCTCTTTGACGAGATCGAAAAAGCCCACGAGGATGTGTGGGGAGTCCTTCTTCAAGCCTTAGAGGACGGCCAACTCACCGACGCCCAGGGGAGAAAGGCCGACCTTCGCAACTGTGTGCTCATCCTCACCTCCAACGTGGGGGCCCGGCAGATCACCGCCGGCCCCCGGCTGGGGTTCTCCTCCCATTCAGAGCAGGAGGGAGTGCGGCCCCTCTCCGAGATCCGGGAAGCCGTCATGGAGGAAGCCAAGCGGACCTTTCGCCCGGAGTTTTTGAACCGCTTGGATGAGATCATGGTCTTTCGCCAGTTGGGCCAAGAGCAGCTCTCCGCCATCGCCCGGCGGATGCTGGAGGGGTTGTCCCAACGGCTGTCCGCCTTGGGAGTCGAACTGACGGTGACCAAGGAAGGGGAAGCCGCCCTGACGGCGGAGGGTTTTGACCCGGACTATGGGGCAAGGCCCCTCCGCCGGGCCATCCGCGCCCAGGTGGAGGACCCCGCCGCCTCCCTCCTCCTCTCCGGGGAGTTGGCAGCGGGGAGCGCACTAACGGTCACCGCAAAGGAAGGGCAGGTGGAACTGGTGCCCTCCCCTCTGGCCCTGTCCGCCGGAAAGATGGAGGGACCCCGCTCCGTTTGACCCTTTGGGGCGGATGTGGTATACTGGAAGTA
>CATKDV010000105.1:0-2383 GCA_949746985.1 uncultured Eubacteriales bacterium
AAAAACCGCAGCCACCACTCGCTGGCCGCCACATAGAGGAAGGAGGCGATGCAGGACCCGGAGATGGAGCCGATGCCCCCGATGACCACGATCAGCAATATCTCGTAGGTCAAGGCGGTGGTGAAGGTCTTGGCCTGGGCCATGTTCATGGCCATAGCAAATAAACCGCCCCCCACCCCCGCAAAGAAGGAGGAAACGCAGAAGGAGAGCCGCTTGTGCTTGGCAAGGTTGATGCCCATTGCCTCCGCGGCGATCTCATCCTCCCGAATGGCCTTAAAGGCCCGGCCGTAGGAGGAGTTGATGAGCAGCAAAATGACGGTGATACAGATGGCTGAGAGCAAAAAGGCCACAAAGATGGAAAGCCGCAGCCCCGAGGGCAGGTTGAAGCTGGAGAAGGTGGGGAAGCTCTTGAGGGCGTTGGCGCCGTTGGTGACGGGGCCAAGCTTATCCCACTGGAGGACCGCCCGGATGATCTCGGCAAAGCCCAGGGTGGCGATGGCCAGGTAGTCGGACTTGAGCCGCAGGACGGGAAGGCCGATGAGCCAGGCCACCCCCGCCGCCACGAGGCCTGCCAGGATGAGGGCCAGGAGCACCCCCAGGATGAGGCCCACTGCCCCGCCGCCGAAGAGCTCGGGCAGGGAGAAGTTGACCACGGAGCCGCCGTAGAGGTAGTAGACGCTGTCCCGGCTGGCGGCGGGGATGGTGAGGATGGCGTAGGTGTAGGCCCCCACCAGCATGAACCCCGCCTGGCCCAGGGAGAAAAGGCCCGTGAAGCCGTTGAGCAGGTTCATGGAGGAGGCCACCAGGGCGTAGACCGCGCCCTTTCTCAGCACGGTGAAGAAGGTGGTGTTCCGGATGGGGTCCAGGGTGTTCTCCAGCACGATGGTAAGGATCAGCAGGACCGCCACGCAGCACAGGGCCAGATAGGCGCCTTTTTTGTTTTTCTTTTGCGGTATCATCTCTTCCACCCCCTTAGACCTTGTCGGTGACCTTCTCACCGAAGAGGCCGGTGGGCTTGACCACCAGGATCACGATGAGAAGGGCGAAGGTGAAGGCGTCGGAGAAGATGGAGAAGGGGGAGCCCTTGATGACGCTCTCACTCATACCGATGATGAAGGCCCCCACCACGGCGCCGGGGACCGAGCCGATCCCCCCGAAGACCGCCGCTACAAAGGCCCGGAGGCCGGGCAGGGAGCCGGAGAGGGGGACGATGGAGGGGTAGTTGGTGAAGTAGAGCATGGAACCCACCCCCGCCAGGAAGGAGCCGATGATGAAGGTCATGGAGATGACCGAGTTGATCTTGATGCCCATGAGCTGGCTGGTCTCAAAGTCCTTGGCCACCGCCCGCATGGCCATGCCCACCTTGGTGCGGTTGATGAGCTGCTGCAGGGCGAAGACCAGGGCCACCACCAGGAAGGGGGTGACCACGGTGACCCACTTGGTGGGCACGCCGCCAATGATGACGTTCTGGGACAGGAAGGGCAGCTCCGGGTAGCTCTTGGGCAGGCCGCCGGTGACGTAGGTGGCCAGGTTCTGCAGAAGGTAGCTCACCCCGATGGCGGAGATCATGACCGACATGCGGGGGGCGGAGCGCAGGGGCTTGTAGGCCGCGCGCTCGATGGCGAAACCCAGGGCCACGGTGAGGGCCAGCATCAGGGGAAGGGCCAGCCACAGGGGGAGCAGGGTGCTGAGATACACCAGGAGAAGGCCCGCGACCATGAATACGTCCCCGTGGGCGAAGTTGATCAGCCGCAGGATGCCGTAGACCAGGGTATAGCCGATGGCGATGAGGGCGTACTGCCCGCCCAGGGAAATGCCCGAGAGGAAAATCGACAGGGCATAGTGCATAGGGATACCTCCCTTTCTTCTTTGATGGGGGAAGGGCTGTTTCGAAACAAGGGAAAAACGCCCGGCGGGCGGAGGGCCGTCCGCCGGGCGTTTTTTCTGTGTCTCGGTGGGGAGCGCTTACTTTACGGTCTGGGTGGCCTCCAGAGCCCAGACGTTATTGGTGGTGTCGGCGGTCTTGATGTAGGCCGTATCCCGCACCGCGTCGCCGGTGGCGTCAAAGGCGATGGCGCCGGACACGCCGGTGTAGGTCACGCCGGGCAGGGCGGCCTTCACGTCGGCGGCCTCTACGCTGCCCGCGGCCTTCAGAGCCTCCAGGGCGGTGTAGTAGGCGTCGTAGCCCATGGCGGTGACGGCGGCGATGGTGTCGTTGCCGCCGTTGTTGGTCAGGGCGGTGGAGTCGCCGTTGATGTAGGCCTTGATACCCTCGTCAAAGGCGGGGGCGCCGCCCTCCTGATAGAAGGTGGAGACGTAGAGCTTCACCTTGGAGTTCTGGGCGGCCTCCAGCACCATGTTGCTGTCCAGGGTGTCGGAGCCC
>CATKDV010000106.1:0-7361 GCA_949746985.1 uncultured Eubacteriales bacterium
GACGTCGCAGACCACGGGGGAGCCGTGATAGGCGTCCTCGCACCAGCCGGTGTTATATTTACCGCCGCCGGCGTATTTCACTGACAGGGTCCCCGCCTGTCCAGAGGAGATGGTCCGCACGACCCCGGCCCGGATGGCGTCCCGGTTGGTGTAGACGTTGTAGAGTAGCTGGTAGGCCTGCTCCATGGTGACGGTCATCTTGGGGGACATGGAGGAGCCGCCGGTGCCATTCATGATCTGGATGAGGTAGGCCCGCTTGACGGAAGGTGCGGCCCAGGAGCTCAGGTCGGCCTCGTCGGAGAAGGTGATGCCGTTCACGTCGGCCTGGCTGTAGGTGACCTTGCAGGTATCCAGTACCCGGAGAAGCATGACGGCGATCTGCTCCCGGTTTACCAAGTCGTTGGGAGAGAAGGTGGTGCCGTCCCCGGTGCCGGAGACCAGCTTGATCTTATAGGCCCGGAGCACGTCCAGGTCGCCGGTATCGGTGAAGGGGTTCTTCACGTCGGAGGGGTCGGGCTTGGGCATGCCGGTGATAAGCTCGTAGAGGATGACCCCCAGCCGGGCAAAGTCGGCCCGGGTCACGATGCGGTCATAGCCGGCAAAGTCGGCATCGGCGAGCTTTCCCGTGCCCTTGAGCCAAGTCACAGCGTCATTGGCCCAGGCGGAGGGGGTATCCTGGACCGCCGCGGCAGGGAGGGAAAGGGAGAGGAGAAGGGCCAGGGTCAGGAGAAAAGAGGGAATGGTTTTTTTCATGGCGCTGATTTGCCTCCTTATGTATGGAGTGGGGTCAAAAAGCTGAAAAATATTATATATCACCCGAAAAGAAAAAACAATATGCCCACCGCATAGAAAGGGGGGACCACCCCAAGTCTTGGGAATGGTCCCCCCTTTTTCAGAGGTTCCTTCTGCCCTTACTGCTTGATGACGATGGTGGCCACAAAGGTGGCTCCATCATAGGCGCCGAAGGCCCGGACGATGTCGCCGGCGGCGAAGCCGCTGTTCAGGCTCAGGCTGGAGCCGGCCAGGTTCATCAGATTTGCGTTCTTTACGTCCACAACCACCAGGCTGGTCTTGCCCATGGAATCGGTGATCTGGAGGGTGATGGTCTTGGCGCTGCTGGTGTTGCTGGTGAGAAGCACCGTGCCGGTAAGCTCGGTGGAGGAGGAGGCCACGGCGGTAATATCGATGGAGACGATCTGTTCGCCGTTGGTCACCATATCGATGGTGAAGCCGGGCTTCAGGTTATAGATGTTGGAGGACTTGCCCGCCTGGGTCACGGAGACGCCGTCAAAGACGGTGTAGGTCTCGGTGGTCCCGTTGGTCAGCTTCACCTTCATGGAGATGCCCTGGCCGGTCATGGTGATCTCTTCGATGACGCCGCTGAGGTCGGCGGTCTGGGGGGTGGCGTCGATGCGCTCTACCTCATTATACCGGATGGTGACCACCACATGGTCCCCGGTGATGAGCTCCGTAATGGAGCCGGATTTTCCGCTGCGGTTGATGGTGGGCAGATCGGTAATATCCAGGCTGTAGCTCACCACGCTGTCATCCTCCTGGGTGATCTGGATGGTGGTGAGAGGGGAGCCGTAGCTGATGGAGGAGAGGGTTCCCTCCACGGTGGCCGAACCGGGGAAGCCGTCCAGCTGAACGACCATATTGCCTGTGAGCATGGCGGTGACGTACCAGCCCTGCTCGATCTGGCTGACGGTCTTTATCTCGCCGTCATAGGTGATGGCGGCGGATTGGCTTACGGTGGGAGTGTACTCCTTGCCGGAGAAAATATCGGTAATGTAGACGCTGCGGGCGGTGCCTACGGTGCCCAGACGCTTGATGGGACCTTGGATGAAATTGCTCACCGTATCCACGGCTACGCTGGATACCTGATTGTTGTCGGTGCCCACCCGGATCTGGACATACTTGCCCACATGGGCGGAGGACAGGGAACCCAGAGTGCCGTTGACCGTGACGGTGACACCCAGGGGAACGGCATAGTGGTAGACCACGCCGTTAAAGCCGGTGACGCCCAGGGTAGTGTTGTTGCCGATGGTGGTGACGCTCTCCACCAGGCCGCTCATAAGCTGGGTGCCGCCGGAGAACCGGACGGCGGCCAGGTGGCCCATCTCGTCTACGGTGCAGACGGCGGCGGTATAGCCGGCCTCCTCGTCAATGATCTCCCGGTCGCCCACAGTCTTGCCCACGGACACCTCGGTGAAACGGTCAATGGTGAGGGTGTGGGCCACCCCGTTGATGAGGAGGGTGAGCTGGTTGTCGGTGAGGTCGGAGATCGTGCCCGAATAGGTGCTCACCGCACCGCTGAGCCGTACCTCCCGCACGGCCCCGCCTGCGGTCAGGTTCAGTCGGGCGTACTGGCCCGCCCGGAGGGCGGTGGAGGTGGTGAGCATATTGTCGTCATAGATCTTGGCGGTAGCGGGGATGGAATAGGACTGGGTCCCGGAGATCTCGCTGCTGAGAGCCAGGATCAGGGAGCCGTCGGCGGCGTTGGTCACGGTGGAGATGACGCCGGCCTTCCAGTCATAGTCGGTGTATTCGCTCAGCTCGGTGACAATGCCGGCCTCCTCCATAAAGGTGAGGGCGCGGCTGAGCATGGTGGTCATCTCAGCCCGGGTGACGGAGCCCTGGGGATCGAAAAGGCCGCCGTCCTTGCCCTTGACGATACCGAAATTGGTCAGGACATAGACATAGGGCTGGAGGGCGGGGGACACATCCTCCTTGTCGGCATAGCTCAGAGTGTAATTGGAAAGTCCGCTGGCCAGAGGCTCCAGTTGCATGGCCCGAACGAGATACATGCAGATATTCTCCCGGGACATGGTCTCCTCCAGGTAGGTGCGCTCTCCGCTGGAGGAATTCTCGGTCTTGGGGTCCACCTGGGAGAGAGCCTCCAGCTCGGAGATGGAGAGGACTCCCGTCTCCACCGCCAGAGCCATCTCGGCGGCGGCCCAGACGTTCATATTGTTGGACCGGGGCAGGATCTCGGTCATCTCCTCCTTCCGGTCCTCGGCGATTTTGGCCTGGGTGGTCTTGTCCACACCGGTGGCCCGGGCGCAGAAGAGGAGCGTCTCGGCGGCGGTCATGCGCCCGTTGGGCTTGAAGGTGCCGTCGTCATAGCCCTTGGCATAGCCCAGATTGGACATTTTGGTGATGTCCTCGTAGCCCCAGAAATCCTCGGCCACATCGGTAAAGGACAGGGCGTGAGCGGGGACCGCTGTCAGGGAGAGGGTCAGCGCCAGAGAGAGGGCCGCCGCTCCAAACCGTTTCCATTTCATATTTGACTCCTCCAGACATTCAAGATGGTGTGGATGGGATTTGTGTAAACCACATTATACGCTGTTTTTCCAAGAAAAGCAATGATTTCCCTGGAACGGATTTATTTCCCAGGAAAAATCACAGCCGGGATTTCCGCTGCAGGCGGATATCCTCCCCGAAAAACCGCAGGACCCGGTACTCCCCCTCCAGCCGGGAGGCGGTCTGACCGTTGTAGCGCTGGCGCATACCGTCCATGGAAAGGTTGGTGGAGATCACGGTGGCCCGGTTCTGGGTCAGGCGGGTGTTTACCAAGGTGTAGAGGGCACTTTGGACAAAGGGGGTGGTCAGCTCGCTGCCCAGGTCGTCCAGGATGAGCAGGTCGCAGTTCAGGTAACGGCGGGTCTCGTCCTTAGCCTCTCTCTCCTCTTGGACGTTTTTGGAAAATTTTTGTTCCTCAAACCGGGCGAAAAGATTGACGGCGGTGTCATAGACCACCGAAAAGCCGTTTTCCGCTACCGCCCGGGCAATGCAGGCGGACAGAAAGGTCTTGCCGAGACCGGGGTCGCCCGTCAAAAACAGGTTGGGGAACAGAAATTTGCCGAATTTCTGGGCGTAATTCAGACAGAAGTCATAGATAAACTCCATATTCTCCTTGGGGGACAGGTTCTCCCCCGGCCAGGGGAGGGGGGAGTACCATTCCAGGGAAAAGTGGTCGAAGGATTGGTCCCCCAGGTCCAGGAGCTTGGACAGCTCCCGCACCTGCTCCTGGGCGCAGAGGGCCTGCAGGCAATGGCACATTTGGGAGCCGATCCAGCCGGCGTCTCCGCATTTTTTGCAGGCAGGGGTGTCCTCCAGAGCGTCGGGGGGATAGCCCAGGCCCTGCAAAAGCTGAGCCTGCCGGACCTGAAGGTCCATATTCTTGTCCCGGATCACCTGGAGGGCGGGGCTGGGATCGCTGCCCTTGCGCAGGCTGGAGGTGATGATATCCAGAATGGTCCCCCGGAGCTGGCGGTCAATATCGCTAAGCTCGGGGCACTGGGAGTAGAGCCGGCGGCGCAGGGCTTCCTGGGCTTCGGAGCGCTCCTTCCGGGAGGCGTTCAAGCGCTGGGAGGCGCGGCGGAGCACGACGGGATCGTATGCCATTTCAGGTTCCCTCCTTTTCCTGCTGCTTGAGGTAGGCGCGGAGACGCTCCATATCCTCCCTGGCCCGGCGGTCGGCCTCCCCCGGGGCGGCGGGCTGGGGGGCGGTGGCTCCGGCTCCGGGCCTGGGGCGGCGGGGCCGGACACTGTCTCTGGCGGAGATCTCCTTTACGGAGTGGAGGCCCTTTTGGTGCCAGTCGGTGAGAATGGAATCCAGGTACTTCCAAGACAGCTTTTGGGTCTGCATGATGGTTTTCTCATAGGCCAGACGGATGACCTCGTCGGGGAAGCCCATATCCAGCCACCGGGCGATATATTCCTTCTCCTGCTTGATGGGTTTATGGTCCCGGATGTCCAGAAGGGCCAGTATCTGAACGCTGCGGTCCCGAAGCTGCGCAAGCCGCCTCATATGGGCCTCGGCGCTCTCCACCGTGTCCACCCCCCGCTCCTTCCAGCGCATGGCCTCCTGCTGGATCTGGGGCAGCCGGGGCAGCCGGCTGGGGCCGTACTTCCGCTGGAACTCCTCAATGGTCCAGTTCACCACCAGAAGGATGACCTCGGGGGGCAAGCCGGAGAAATCGTAGATGGTGTAGAGGGACTTCAGGTCGTTGGTGGACAGGACCTTGCCAAGCCGGCGCTGGACCTCCTGGACCAGGACGGGAAAAGGGGAGGCCTGGTTTTCCAGCTCCCGGTTGATATCGGAGGCGGTATATTCCGGCGGCTGGGGTGCCGGAGCGGGGGCGGAGGACGGGGCGGGAGCCTGGGCCAGTCCCAGGCCGGCGAGGAGGCTGAAGGCCCCGGCGGTCCGCTGGGAGTCCCACCGGAGGGCGCGGGTCGCGGCGGCGGGGTCATACCGCCCGCCGGCTTTCAAAAGGTACAGGTATAAAAGGGCGGCATCCCCGCTGCCCGAGGAGATCAGCCGTTCTGCCGCTCCGGCGGACAGGGACAGGATATTGCCCGGGAGAAAAACGGGATCGGACATGGGGGTCGCCTCCTTTCCGGTGGTCATAAAATAACAATCATATTTTACACGAAAAGGAGGAGAAGGTAAAGATAAAAGAGAAAAATATGTGGGAAGAGAAAAATCTGAAAAATTCACGAATTTTTGTTTTTCAATTGGGCGGTATTATGATATAATACGATAGATATATAATAAGGAGGGGTATGCCGTGCAAAACAAGGTGACCGTGACCATCGACGACCAGGAGTACACGCTGGTAGCCTCTGAGGACGCCGCCTACATGAAAAAGGTGGCCGCCTACGTGGATGGCAAGATCGGGGAGGTCAAGGAGGGGGGAAGGGTCTCTTCCACCGACGCCGCCGTCCTTGCCGCTTTGAACATGGCTGACGAATATTTTAAGAGCCTGGAGACCGCCGAGAATCTGCGCGCCCAGATCAAGGAGGCCCTGGAGGAGAACAAGCGGGTGAACCTGGAGCTGAGCGAGGCCAAGCGGGAGATCTTCGGCCTCCAGAACCAGAAGAGGAAGTAAGATGCTGGAGCTTCTGTCTCCCGCCGGGTCCCCGGAGGCCCTCACTGCCGCCGTCCAGAACGGGGCGGACGCGGTCTATCTGGGGCTGGGCGATTTCAATGCCAGGCGCAACGCGAAGAATTTTACCGAGGCAGATCTTGCCCCGGCGGTCGCCTATTGCCATTTGCGGGGGGTCAAGGTCTACCTGACCCTCAATACCCTTCTCACGGACCGGGAGCTGCCCGCCGCCGCCGAACAGGCCCGGAGGGCGGCTCAGCTTGGGGCGGACGCGGTGCTGGTCCAGGACCTGGGGGTCCTGCGGGCGGTGCGGCAGGCTGCCCCGGACCTGGCTGTCCACGCCTCCACCCAGATGACCGTCCACAATCTGGACGGGGTGAAGCTCTGCGCCGATCTGGGGATGACCCGGGCGGTCCTCTCCCGGGAGCTGCCCGAGAGCGAGATCGAGTATATCTGTACCCACTCCCCCATTGAGATCGAGATCTTTGGCCACGGGGCCCTGTGCATGTGCTACTCGGGCCAGTGCTTTTTCTCCGCCGTTGTGGGGGAGAGGAGCGGCAACCGGGGCCTGTGCGCCCAGCCCTGCCGGATGAAATACGGCTGGAATGGACGGGCGGATGGGTATCCCCTGTCCCTGAAGGACGCCTGTCTGGCGGACAGGCTTCGCCAGCTTCGGAAGATGGGGGTGGCCTGCCTCAAGCTGGAGGGGCGGATGAAGCGGCCCGAGTATGTGGCGGTCATCACCCGGATCTATTCCACCCTCATCCGGGAGGACCGGATGCCCACGCCGGAGGAGCTGAGCGCCCTGGAGGAGGCGTTTTCCCGCCAGGGCTTCACCCGGGGCTATTTTGACGACAGGGCCGGGCCGGAGATGTTCGGCGTCCGGGAGGAAAAGATCCCCGAACCGAAAGAATTGTTTGCCCAGGCCCGCCAGACCTATGTGAATCAGGAAAATCCTCTGGTGGATGTGAAATTTTACGCCATGGTCCGCCCCCAGGAGCCGGTACGGGTGGGGGTGGAGGATCCCGAGGGGCGGGTGGTCACCGCCGCCGGAGACCCGCCCCAGAGTGCCCAGACCCTGCCGTTGACCGCCGAACAGGTGGAGAAACAGCTCTCCCGCACCGGAGGGACCCCCTACCGCTGTCTGGGGGTGAAGGCCCTGGTGGAGCCGGGGCTCAACGTGCCCCTGGCCTCCCTCAACGCCCTGCGGCGGCAGGTGCTGGAGGAGCTGTCTGTCCAGCGGCAGACCGTTCCCCAGGTCCGGGTGGGTCAGTTCCAGCCAGGGGTCCGGTACGAGAATCCCAACCAGCCCCCCGCCCTCACCGTCTCGGTGAGAAGGGCGGGACAGGTCAGCGCCGACCTTCTGCGGCAGGCCCCCGCCATTGTGTATATCCCCGCCGGAGAGCTTGCCGCCCATCCGGAGTGCGTGAAAAAGATCAGCCGGGAGACCGCTCTGGGGGTGGTCCTGCC
>CATKDV010000107.1:0-8195 GCA_949746985.1 uncultured Eubacteriales bacterium
CGCCTGGACCTACAACCCCCACCGGATGTTTCTGGACCGGGTCACGGAATGCACTCTCCGGGACCCGGAAACCGGTCAGCAAACCGGGATCCAGGACGACCAGCTCTACCGGGTGGTGGCCGACCTCTACTCCGGACAGATGCTGGGCACAGTGGAGAGCAAGAGCTTCGGTCTGCTCACCGTCACCCCCAGGGATGAAAACGGGACCCCTGTCACCGACCTGGAAAGCCGTATCCTCCATGACAGGGACGGCAGCGAGGTCAAAGCCTGGTATGCCCTGGCCTCCCATTTAAAAAAGCAGGCCCAGATCCGTCCCCCTTTCCCAAGCAAAGAGGAAAACGCCAGCTGGAACCCCATCCATCTTCTATTTCCCATGGGACTTCCCACCCTGGTCCTTCTATTGGCAGGACTGGTCCTGATCGTCCTGGTCCTCCTTGTCGTCCGGCTCATCCGCCGCCGGCGGGACAAAGGCAGCTACCGCCCCTACCGGGGCTGAGATCCACAGCAGAGAACCATATATTCAGTTAGGAGGAACCTAATATGAAACAAAAGAAGTTCATAACCGTGCTGAGCATGGGGCTTTCCCTTACGCTCCTGTTCAGCGGATGCAACGCAGGCCCCGGGGCGGTCGAAAGCCCCGGCGTCTCCCCCAACCAGGGTCCCGTGGAGGTCACCCCCTCCTCCGAACTTCAGCCCATACGGATCGCTCTGTGCACCAGTCCCGACTCCATGGACGACGGTTCCCGCAACAGCGCCTGCTACGAGGGGATCTACTCCTTCTTCAGCGCCCGGGGGGAGATCGACTCCATCACCCCCCTGCAGGAGACTTCCGGCGATCCTGTTACGGCTCTTCGCTCCTTTCGGGAGGTAGCTCCCTCTTATGACGTGATGGTCTTTGTTGGGACCACCTTCTCCGGTATCTCCTCCATTGCCTTGGAATATCCCGATATCTATTTCATCCTGGTGGACGCCCCCCTCACCGACGCCTCCGGCGCCGAGATCAGCGTGAGCAACGTCTGTTCCCTCCAGTTTGCCGAGCAGGAGTGCGGCTTTTTTGCCGGCATGGCCGCCGCTCTGGAGACCCAGACCAACCGGATCGCCGTGATCAACGACCTGGTCTCCCCCGCCAACACCCGCTACTACTACGGCTTCCGCTCCGGAGTGGCCTACGCCAACGGCAACTTCGGCACCCAGGCCGAGCTTGTCAACCATCCTGCCTACTCCGGAAAAGATCCCTCCGGCCAGGAGGTGGAGGGGAACTACATCGGCAGCTCCTATGACCTCTCCACCGGCTACGCTCTGGCCCAGTCCCTCATAGCGGAGAGCTGCGATATCCTGTTCGTGGCCGCCGGATATTCCGGAACCGGCGTTTACACCGCCGCCATGGACCTGGGCGGCGCCAAGGTCATTGGCACGGAGACCGACCAGTTCTCCCGGGGAGAGTTTGAAAACGGGAATGTGGTCCTGACCTCCGTCACCAAAGCCTTCTCCGACCAGATCGCCCGCCAGCTCTTCTCCATTGCCGACGGCTCCTTCCAGGGCGGAAAAAGCCTGACCCTTCGGGCGGCGGACCTGGCCACCGGCTATGTCTCCGACTCCGGCCGTCAGCAGCTCTCCCCCCAGACTTTGGAGGCCCTGGCCGCGGCCTATCCCATGATGCAGGACGGGACCATCGTCCCCATGTCCGGCCCCGCCTCGTGACCAGCTCAAAAAAACGCGGTCTGAGATGACTCTCAGACCGCGTTTTTTCTTATCCGTAGAAGGAATGTCCCCCGATGGTACAGATCAGCGTCTTGTTTCGGGAGGCCCAGCAGGATTTTCCCACCCCGTTAAAATAATAGGCGCCGGGGACCACATTGGCCCCCTCCAACACCAGCCGGGCTGCCAGAATGGACTCCTCATTGGGCGTGGCGTTGGTCGCACCCGGGAACTGATTGGGAGAATAGATGACCTCCGCCACCGTATTGGGAAAACGGGAACTGTTCACCCGGTTCAGGATCACATTCCCCACCGCCATCTTCCCCGTCAGGGGCTGGTTGCCGCTCTCATGGGTGATGACCCGGGCCAGCAGATCCAGCGTTTCCGCATCGTAGGGAATATCTTCGGCGCTCAACGGCACCCCGCCGGAGCACAGCTCCACCTTGCCGCTCCATCCGATCCATGCTCCCAGGGCTGTCGCCAGCACCCGGGCGGGCACCAGCGCCGTGCCGTCGGCCCAGCCCTTCACCTTCTCCGGGATGTAGAGAAAGCGGCCGTTGACGACCAGATAAGGATCTCCCACCTTCACAGTCATGGTGAAATCCCAGGCGGAGGCGGTAAAGATCCCCTCCTCCCAGGTGATCTCCGCATCGGGGCGAAGGGTCTGAACTCCCCCGTAAAACGGGATATAGGCCGTACCGTTGTATACCTCGGCGGTATAGTAGACCGGCTCGCCGTTTACCGTCACCTCGGCCAGGTCGGGTTCCTCTGTGGCATAAGTCGGAAGGGAGAGCCCCAGGACCAGGCCCAGAGTCAGCAGCAGCGAAAGGATCCGTTTCTTCACAGGCGTCACCTCTTGTATCCAATTTGAAACTTTTTGTTACCACATTGTAACCTATTTTATGCCCGATTGCAAGCCCCTGTTCCCTGTTTCTGCAAAATTCTCCAGGCGGGAAACATGGGGCCACGCAGGCGCTCATAAAACGCTCAACGGTATGCCGCCCCATTGGCCTGAGCGGCTGGCGGCATTCCCGGGTAAGAGCACACGAAATCTGTCTTTTAACAGATATAAGCGCCCTCGCGCCGAAAAACGGGGCAGTGGGGAGATGGCGCTTATTTTAGACGAACTGACCGCCCGCATCTCAGATACCGACAATGTGGAACAGATCCTGGTGAAAATCAAGGATGCTTACTGGCCTCATATAAAGTACGGCGAAGCGGAGATCGGCCGGGGCGACCTTTTGGAAACGAAAAAAGCGCCGGCAGACCCCGCATATAAAAAATAGCCGAGATCACACAAAAAGGAAGCTGCTCCGGTTCTGGGGCAGCTTCCTTTTCCCATTGGGCGCTATCAAAACAGGGTGATCTGGCTGGTATCGGGCAGGCCGTCGAAGGCCCCCGCCTCCTTCAGCTTTTCAATATGGGCGGAGGAGACCTTGGGACAGGCGTCGGAAAACTCCTCGATGGAGATAAACTCCTTCCCCACGCGCTGGTCCACGATGGATTGGGCCGCCGACTCACCCAGGCCCGGAATGGAGGTAAAGGGAGGGATCAGGGCATCCTCCCCATCCATGACAAAGTGGGTGGCGTCAGAGCGGTAGATGTCCACATTGCGGAAGGTCAGGCCCCGGAGATAGTACTCATAGACCACCTCCAGGGTGGTGTAGGTGTCCTCCTCCACCGCCGCGGCCTTCTTTTCGTCCATCTTCCCCTTGATCTCCTTCAGC
Source organism: uncultured Eubacteriales bacterium (assembly GCA_949746985.1). Classification (GTDB taxonomy): domain Bacteria; phylum Bacillota; class Clostridia; order Oscillospirales; family Oscillospiraceae; genus Vermiculatibacterium. The sequence goes on from CATKDV010000107.1 coordinate 3,426, forward strand.
TTGGCCTTGGCAACGTCCATCCCCTGGCACATAAAGGTGGCGTCGAAAGCCTTGGCCCGGATGGAGAAGAAGGCGGCGTAGAAGGCCAGGGGACGGTGTACCTTGAACCAGGCGATGCGGAAGGCCATCATCACGTAGGCCACCGCGTGGGCCTTGGGGAACAGGTAGCCGATCTTGGCCAGGGAGTCGATATACCAGTCGGGGACCTTGTGGGAGCGCATCTGGTCCACCCAGCCCTCCTCAAAGCCCGCCTTTTTTACCTTGCCCTTTCGCACGGCCTCCATGATCTTGAAGGACATCTTGGGCTCCAGGCCCATCTGCATCAGGTAGATCATAATGTCGTCCCGGCATCCCACCGTCTCCAGAACGGAGGCGGTGCCGCCCACGATCAGGTCCCGGGCGTTGCCCAGCCATACGTCGGTGCCGTGGGAGAAGCCGGACAGGCGCACCAGGGTGTTGAAGTCCTGGGGCTGGGTATCCATCAGCATCTGGCGGGTGAACCGGGTGTTGAACTCAGGGATGGCCACCGCCCCGGTTGGGCCCAGAATAGGGTCGTCAGTGAAGCCAAGCTTCTCCGAGGTGGTAAACAGGCTCATGGTGTCCGGATCGTCCAGAGTGATATCGGTGCGCACGTTCACCCCCGTCAGGTCCTCCAGCATCCGGATCATGGTGGGATCCTGATGGCCCAGCATATCCAGTTTCAGAAGGTTGGACTCCATGGAGTGGTATTCAAAGTGGGTGGTGATGATATCGCTGTCGGGGTCGTCGGCGGGGTGCTGGACGGGGCAGAAGTCATAGATCTCCCGGTCCTGGGGGATGACCACCATGCCGCCGGGGTGCTGGCCCGTGGTGCGCTTGGCCCCGGTGCAGCCCACTGCCAGGCGGTTCTCCTCGGCGGAGTTGGCCCTCCGCTCCCGCTTTTCCAGGTACTTCTTCACATAGCCGTAGGCCGTCTTGGCGGCCACGGTGCCGATGGTCCCCGCCCGGAACACGTGGGTCTCCCCAAACAGCTCAAAGGTGTAGCGGTGGGCGCTGGATTGGTACTCATCGGAGAAGTTCAGATCGATATCGGGCACCTTATCACCGCCAAAGCCCAGGAAGGTCTCGAAGGGGATGTTGAAGCCGTCCTTCTGGTAGGGCGTACCGCAGACGGGGCAGACTGCGTCGGGCATGTCGGCCCCGCAGCCGAAATTGTTTTTCTCCCCGTACTCAAAATCCACGTGCTTACACTTGGGACAGCGGTAGTGGGCGGGCAGGGAGTTGACCTCGGTGATCCCGGAGAAAAAGGCCACGATGGAGGAGCCTACCGAGCCCCGGGAGCCTACCAGGTAGCCGTGCTCCAGAGAGTTCTGGACCAGCTTCTGGGCGGACATATAGATAACGTCGTATTTCCGCATGATGATGCCGGGAAGCTCCAGGTCGATCCGGTCCTGGACTACCTTGGGCAGGTCCTCTCCATATAGCTCGTGGGCCTTGTCATAGACCAGTTTTTCCAGCTCCTGGGCGGAGTTCTCCAGCTTGGGGGCAAAAAGGCCCTTGGGAAGAGGCTCTATGCGCTCACACCAGTCGGCGATACGGTTGGGATCGGTGACGACCACCTTGCGGCAGTCCTCCTCCCCCAGGTAGGAGAACTCCTCCAGCATTTCGTCGGTGGTCTTGAAATAGATCGGAAGCGGCTCGTCACAGTCCTCAAAGCCCTTGGAATCCAGAAGGATATGGCGGTACTGCTCATCCTCGGGCTCCAGGAAGTGGACGTCCCCCGTGGCGCACACCGGCTTGTCCAGTTCCTTGCCCAGGGCCAGGACGGTGCGGTTGAACTCCCGCAGCTCCTCCGGGTCCTCCACCATGGGCCGGCCTGTCTTCCGGTCCGGGCGGAGCATAAAGGCGTTGTTGCAAAGGGGCTGGATCTCCAGATAATCATACCAGGAGGCCAGGCGCTTGAGCTCGGCCCACTCCTTTCGGGCCGCCACTGCCTGGAAAAGCTCCCCCGCCTCGCAGGCTGAACCGATAATGAGGCCCTCCCGGTACTTTTCCAGCTCGCTCTTGGGGATGATGGGATTGCGCTTATAGTGCTTCAGGAAGGAGTCGGAGATCAGGTGGTAAAGGTTCCGAAGACCAAGCTGGTTTTTCGCCAGAATGATGAGGTGCTTGGGCTGGCGGCGAGCCTTGCCCTCCTTCCGCAGGGGGATCATGGCGGGATTGATGGCCTGGAGGGTGGTGATCCCCATCTCCTCCAGGGTTTTGAAAAAGGGAATGAGCATGTAGGCCACGGTGGCGGCGTCGTCGCTGGCCCGGTGGTGGTTGAAGGCGGGCAGGTTCAGGCGGTTTGCCACTATATCCAGCTTGTACTTGCCCAGGTCGGGCAGCAGATTCTGGGCCAGAATGAGAGAGTCGATGGCGGTGTTGGAAAAGGGTCTTCCCATCCGGCGGCAGCTCTCCGCGATAAAGCCCATGTCGAACTCGGCGTTGTGGGCCGCCAGGGGCCGGTCCCCGACAAAATCCAAAAAGGCGTTTACCGCCTCGGCCTGGCCAGGCGCCCCCTCCAGCATCTTATCGGTGATGCCGGTAAGCTCCACGATCTCCCGGGGCAGGGTCCGGCCGGGAGAGGCGAAGGTGTTGAAGGTCTCACAGACCTGACCGTCCCGGAGGACGGCGGCGCCGATCTCGATGATGAGGTCCTTCTTCTTATTGAGGCCCGTGGTCTCAATGTCAAAGCAGACGATCTCCCCGTGGAAGTCCCCGTCAGCGTCGCCGTGGACCACCACCCGGTCGTCCATGTCATTGATGAAATAGGCCTCTACACCGTACAGGATCTTGATGTTTTTGGCCGTATGCCACGCCTCGGGGAAGGACTGGGCCACCCCGTGGTCGGTGATGGCGATGGCCCGGTGGCCCCAGGATTCCGCCCGCTTTACCACCTCCTTGGCGGGAGTGAGGGCGTCCATGGCGGACATGGTGGTATGGAGGTGAAGCTCCACCCGCTTCTCGGGGGCGGCGTCCTTCCGTTTGGTCTTCTCCCCCAGCATAACGGCGTATGGCTCCAGGACCATATCGTTGGTAAAGCGGTCTATGTTGAGCCGGCCCTGGATGAGGAGGTGCTGGCCAATTTCGATGTGGGAGACGAAGGGCTTGGCCTCCTCCCCCTGGCAGAATTTGCTGATGCGGATGGAGCCGGTATAGTCGGTGACGTCAAAGTTGATGGACCAGGCCTCCCGGTTCTTCATCTTCCGGTGTTTAATGTCGAATACGTCCCCTTCAATGAGCACATTTCCCATGTCCAGGTTCAGCTCTGACATGGGGATGGGGGTCCCCTTGATCTCCCGACGGCCATAGATGAGGCCGCCGCCCTTCTTCCCCGCCGCCTTCTCCCGAGGTTGGGCAGTCTGGATGTGCTTCATGGCCTCCCGGCGGAGGGCCTCGGTGCGGCGGAAGGCATCCTGGGCGGCGTCGAAGACTTCGGGCAGAGATGGCTCCTCCGGGGGCGGCTCGGGCAGGGGGATATCCTCCTCCGGGGGCGGTTCCGGAAGGGGCGGCTCGTCCATGGGGGCAGGTTGGGCGGCGGTGAGAGCCAGCTCCACCCGCTCCACGCTGTAGGCCCGGGCCAGGGCGGCCTCTACGCTCTGGCGCAGCTCCGGGGCGGGCAGGACAGGGCAAGAGACCTGGGCCTTGATGGCCCGGGCCTTTTTGTCGATAGCCGCCCCCAGGACCTCCCAGGAGGCCGCCTGGCTCAGCGCCATCGGCTCCAGGGTCAGGGCGGAGAAAAGTTTTAAGAAGGGTACTTTGTTCGGCATGGTTTTCTCGGTTCCTTTTCTTTCGATTGTTCGCCGCTTTCATTAAAAATACACGAATTCAGGGTTTACCCCTGTTCCGTCATCCAAAAATAAAACATATTGGGGGGTGGAGTTTTCCCCTTCATAGATAATAATACCGCAGGCTTCCATGGGTCACATAGCCCTCCTCATAGGCAAGGCGACCCAAATCGTCATAGCGGCTGTCATATGTCTCATGCTCCGGCTCCCATCGATAATACTCTGCCTGCTCCCAATCCTTGGCTGGCAAGGTTTCCTCGAAGCCAAAGCCGCATAGGGACGGTCCCTGTGCATAATACCTGTAATAGATCCCAGCGCCGGAGCCGGTTTTCTCATCATACCAGAGCACCAGTTCTATCCGGCCCTCCTGGTCATACAACTCGTAAAAAGGTTCCTCGGTTATGAAGCCGCAGCTTTGGAACCATCCCCCAGTTGTGCCTCCGCGCCCTGGTCAAAGGCGTGCTCTCCTGGGAAGGCTCCGGAACGGATCCTGTCGGTTGGGGTGTGGGGGGAGGACATTTCCGCCGTCGGGGCTTGTGTGCAGGCAGTCAGGAACAGGATGAAAATCAATAGTAGCGGGACCTTTTTCATCGTTCCTTGCCTCCTGTCATAGAGTTTCGATCAGTTTGAACAGCTCGTCCACCAGCAGGTCCTGGGGGACCTTTTTCACGATCTCCCCTTTCTTAAAGAGAAGCCCTTCCCCCACGCCGCCGGCGATCCCCACGTCGGCGGCGGAGGCCTCGCCGGGGCCGTTGACCACACAGCCCATGACCGCCACGGTGACGGGTTTGTCCACCGTTTCTAATCTTTCCTCCACTTCGTGGGCCAATGCGATCAAGTCGATCTTCGTTCTGCCGCAGGTGGGGCAGGAGATCAGCTCAGGGCCTTCCCTGCGGACTCCAGCGGCTTTCAGGATGTCACGGGCGGCATAGACCTCCTCCACCGGGTCGGCGGAGAGGGA
>CATKDV010000108.1:0-1105 GCA_949746985.1 uncultured Eubacteriales bacterium
CGCCCCCTCGTCGATGGTGAGGGACTCGTCGGGCACCAAGGTGCTCTCATCCACCCTCTGCACCACCCCGATGCCCCCGCAGGTCCGGCAGGCCCCTTGGCTGTTGAAGGCCAGCTCCTCCGCGCCGGGGGCAAAGACCCGCTCTCCGCACTCCGGGCAAGTCAGTTCCATCTCCGCCGCCACCGCCATCGTGGGGGGCAGGTAATGGCCCTTGGGGCACCGGTGGCTGGCCAGCCGGGAGTACATCAGCCGCAGGCTGTTCAAAAGCTCGGTCATGGTCCCGAAGGTGCTGCGCACCCCCGGCACCGCAGGCCGCTGGTGGAGGGCCAAGGCGGCGGGGACATTCTCGATGCTGTCCAGCTTGGCCTCGGCGGCTTGGGTCATCCGCCGTCTGGTGTAGGTGGAAAGGGCCTCCAAGTACCGCCGGGAGCCTTCGGCATAGAGGACCCCCAAGGCTAAGCTGGACTTGCCCGAGCCGGACAGGCCCGACACTGCCACCAGCTTTCCCAAGGGGATATCCAAGTCGATATTTTTCAGATTATGGACCCGCGCGCCCCGAACTTTAATGGAATCCGGCATAGAAATGCCTCCTTACCGGCAGAATGAAACACAATAGCCTTATTATACCGGGATTTGGAGGAAATGCAAGTCGTCCATTTTTTGTGCCGGAGCAAAAATAGGGGGCGGCTGATCCCAGCCGCTCCCCTCCAACGTTTATCCCGCCTTGCTCTCCGCCTCCGCCATCGGCCGTTCCTCTTTGGCCTCCGGCCTCTGGATGACTCCGGAGCGAAACAGAGCCAGCTTGGCACACCCCGGACCGATCAACTCATAGAGCACCGAGGAGGCCAGAATAATGGTCATCAGAAGGCTGCCATACTCTCCGGGCAGGATACGGCGGCCCAGATGGGCAAGGCCGATGGCCACCCCCGCCTGAGGGACCAGCGCCAAGCCCAGATAGTCCCGGCTCTTTCTGTCCATCCCCGTGGCGGCGCAGCCCAGCCACGCCCCGGCATATTTGCCCACGATACGGACCAAAAAGTAGACCACCCCGATACTTCCAAAGGCTGCCAAGGCCCCCACGTCCAGATTCATGCCGGACACCACA
>CATKDV010000109.1:0-3761 GCA_949746985.1 uncultured Eubacteriales bacterium
AGGCCGATGCGCTCGAAGAAGGCGGGGTGATAGATCTGGATGAAGAGAGCCAGGACCTTGTCCAGCTTTTGGGCAAACTCCTCCCAGGAGGTGTAGCGCAGGGTGGACAGGGCGATGAAGTCCTTGGTGAGGTTGATCTTCCACAGCCCGTCGGTGGAGATAAAGTTATAGTTGGTGATGGGGGCCTGACGCTCCACCTGGGGCTGGGCGCTGTTGGGGTTGGTGATCTTCAGGGGCTGCTGCTCCTGCCGGGCCACATATTTGGGAAAATCCCCCCGGACCATCTCCTGAAACTGGGCCGGCTCGGTGGAACTGATGGAGAGGATGGTGGGGAATCGGAGCTGGCAGATGACCTCGATGAGGGGGGAAACGGCATAGGAATAGCGATTATTGTCAGAAAACAGCATGGTGCGGTCTCCTTCCGTGAAATAGATACCGATATTGTACCCCGGAATGGAAAAAAAGTCAAAGGAAAGTGGGCGGGGCATAAAAAGGGGGGTGCGCTGGGGCGTTCTCCGGCTCCACCACGAAGCGGAAAAGCACGTAGTAGGTGTTTTCCGGCTGGCACATGGCCATGAGGATGATGGAGGTCACCGGCGCGGCAAAGCGAAGACCGCGGGCGGCGGCAAAGTCCTTTACCGGCTGGAAGTGGGCGGCGTCCAGCCGGTCCAGGTCATGGAGACGGAGGATGAAGCGCAGGACGGTATGGCCGCCCTCGACGGTATGGTAGCGGGACAGGTCGCAGGCCTGATACTCCCGGCGGGCCAAATAGTTGGGCCAGGTGACCCCCAGGGCGTAGAGGGGAAGGTAGACCTGGCGACGGAAGTCCAGAAACTGCTCCAGGGGGATGACCAAGGACTGGTAGGTGGCGCTGGTGGAGCGGAGGATGGAGACCTCCCGGGGGTTGGAGTCGAACTGGTCCAGGGTGAGAAAGTAGAGGCCGGGGCTGTTTTCTCCCAGGCGCACGTCGGCCTGGGCGTCGATGACCGAGCGGCGGTAGTTGATGCGCCGCTGAAGCTCGGAGCGCATGAGGGTGAGTTCGGCCAGCCGTTCCTCCACCCGCGCCAGATGTTGCTCCTCCTTGTGGAGGTAGGCGCGAAGGGCCTCGCCGCCGTCGGTCATGAACTCCCGGATATCCTGGAGGGAGTGGTCGGTCTGGCGGAGGTTCAGGATCTGGAACAGAGCGGCAAGTTCGTCGATGCCGTAGCGAAAGTAATGATTTTCCGCGTCCTGGGGAGGGGAGAGAAGCTTTTGATCCCGGTAGAAGCGGATGGTCTGTTTGTTGAGGCGGAACAGGTTGGCCAGTTGCTGAATATTCATGGGGGCCTCCAAAAGAATGCACTTGACTGTGTATTTACTGCACAGTTTATAATCACTGTAGCACAAATTCCCCCTACATACAAGGATGAAAAGGAGAGAGAACATGAAAAAGATGCGCAAAGTACAGGCCCTGCTGGCGGCGGGGCTCCTGCTGCTGGGCGGCTGCGCCCAGGAGGCGGCCCAGTCCCCGGCTCCCACGCCGGAGGCGACCGCGGACCAGAGCCAGACGGCCGAAGGGCTGCGGGATGGGACCTATCAGGCGGCGGCCTGGGGCAACAACGGAGAGATCACGGTGGAGACGGTGATCGCCGAGGGGAAGATCGCGGCGGTAAAGGTGCTGGATCACGCCGAGACCACGGTGATCAGCGACAAGCCGTTGACTGAGCTGCCCGCAGAGATCGTGGAGTACCAGAGCGTTGGGGTGGACCTGGTCTCGGGGGCCACCATGACCAGCCTGGGGGTGGTCAACGCCGTATCTGACTGCCTGAGCCAGGCGGGGGCTGACCTGAAGGAATGGAAAACGGAGGTGCCCTATCCCGTCCAGCCGGTGGAGGACGGGGAGTGCGACGTGGTGGTGGTAGGCTCCGGCGCGTCGGGCATGACCGCCGCCATCTATGCCGCCCAGGGGGGCGCGAAGGTCATCCTGGTGGAGAAACAGGATCTGCTGGGAGGGACCTCCCTGCTGTCCAACAGCATGTTCGGCTCGGTGGGGACCCGGGTCCACAAGGCGGAGGGCAAGACCGAGACGGTGGAGGACCTCTATGAAAATTATATGAAGAAGGAGGCGGCCACCGGGGCCTTTGCCCAGGCGGAGGGGGCACGTATCCTGGCGGAGAACAGCGCGGCGGCGGCGGAATACCTGCTGGACCTGGGGGTGGACTTTGACCACACCTCCAGCAAGTTCGTCTTAGCTCCCGCAAGCGGCAAGCGGGTGGGGGAGATGGTCATTCCCGCCCTGATGGGACAAATGGAGGAAAAGGGTGTGGAGGTGCGCCTTTCCACCAAGGCGGTGAAGCTGCTGATGGAGGACGGGAAGGCCGCCGGAGTGGAGGTGGAGACCCGGGATGGGAGCTACGCTATCCATGCCAAGGCGGTGGTGCTGGCCACGGGAGGCTATGCCGCCAACCGGGAGATGGTGCGGGAGTATCTGCCGGAATGGGGCGACTCGGTCTACTACTGCTCCCCCGGCGACACCGGGGACGGCATCCGCATGGCTCAGGATGCGGGCCTGGAGGTGGTGGACCTGACCGTCATGAAGGCCAATCCCTTGGTGTTCTATGACCATAGCCATGCCCTGACCATGAACGCGGCGGTATCCGCCGGGGCGATCATGGTGAACGCGGAGGGGGAGCGGTTTGCCAACGAACAGGGAAGCTATGGCATCTCCCCCATCATCAACAGCCAGACCGGGGGAAAGGGGTACGTCCTCTTTGACGAGAACTTGATAGCGGAGAACAGCACCATGGCCGGCTATCTGGAGGCCGGGTATCTGACCGAGGCGGACTCCCTGACGGAGCTGGCGGAAAAGCTGGGGATCGATGGGGCTACCCTGGAGAAAACGGTGGAGCGCTACCAGCAGCTGGTGAGCGAGGGGACCGACGCCGATTTCGGAAGGGCCAAGCTGGCTGACTGGTACAGTGGGGAGAAGTTCTACGGCATCGGGGTGAAGCCCTCCATCCAGGGTACGTTTGGGGGCATCCACACCAACACGGCCACCGAGGTATACAGCGAGAGCGGGGAGATCGTTCCCGGTATGTATGCTGTGGGCGAATGCGCTCAGGAGGGGGTCAACGGGCTGAATCCCATGACGGTGAACCTGGTCTTCGGCAAGATCTGCGGGGAGAATGCCGGGGCCTATGCTATGGCTCAGGAGTGACAGAAGAAAACAGACCCCGCCCCTCCCATCGGGAGGGGCGGGGTCCTGTTTTTATGGCTCCCAGAGGGAGATTTGACCGGAACGGAGGGTGCTGGGCACGTGGATGAGACGCTGGTTGGAGGAGCCGCGGAAGAGAAGGGTGATGTCGTGAAGCTCCTCCACAAAGGGACCGTCCACCAGCACGTCCAGAAGGGAGAGAAATTCGTCGGTGACCTCGCAGCGGCAGCGGGAGGGCTCTTTGCCGGTGAGCTGCTCCCAGGTGAAGCCGGAGTAGCACCAGATGGTTTTGTTTGGAAGCTCCTGACGCACTCTTTTGAGGAAGGGGACCAGACCACGCTGGTTCTCCACCTCCCCCGGCTCGCCGCCCAGAAGGGTGAGGCCGTTTACAAAGGCGGGGGTGAGTTCCTCCAAAATGTGGTCCTCCACCTCTTTGGTGAAGGGTTCGCCGTAGTCGAAGGCCCAGGTTTCGGGCTGGAAGCAGTTTTTGCAGTGGTTGCGGCAGCCGGAGACGAAGAGGGTCACCCGGACGCCTATGCCGTCGGCGATGTCCCGGGGCTTGATGTTG
>CATKDV010000110.1:0-5663 GCA_949746985.1 uncultured Eubacteriales bacterium
AAGAGGTCTGGCACTCGCCGCAGCCGCCGGTCTTGGCGCTGTCGCAGAGGTTCCGGGTCTCCAGAGTCTGAATGTGCTTCATAGGGGTTCCCCCTCCTTGTGGTTAAAAGTTGGGTATATTATACCCCATCCATCTGTTTTTGTCAATATTGGGCAGAACGTTACAAAACGCTCTCCTGCTCCTCTGTCCCGGCACACAGAAGGGTCACCAAAAGGGCCTGCTGGCACCCTTTATAAGCCCCCTCCTCCCGGAACCGCTCCTCCAGGGAGTGGATGTGGGGGTCGTAGTCCCCATCTCCCAGGCACACGGCGGGAAGCCCCGCCTCAATGGCCCGGTTGCAGTTGGTGCAGCCGTCGGGATAGCGGTTGGGCTCCTCACAGCCCAGATAGCGGGAGGCCGCCACCGCCGCCTCCACAATGGGGGCGTGGTCGTCCTGGATCCCGGCGGGCACGTCGCAGAGGTAGTTGCACTCATAGGTGATGGGGTCCTTCCCGCCCCAGCGCTCACTCTCCTCCCGGCAGGCCTCCTCTATGGCGCCGAAGATCCGGGCGCGCAGCTTCTCCAGCTCCTCAGGGGTATTGGAGCGGAAGTTTACCACCATCTTGACCTCGGAAGGGACCACATGGACCGAGGAGGCTCCCCCCGCATTCAGACAGGTGACGGCAAAGGTGGTCTTGGGGTCCTTGGGGACCTCCAGATCGGCGATCTTGGCCATAGCCCTGCCCGCGGCGTGGGCGGGATTGGCGATCTCCCCGAAGGCGATATAGGCGTGTCCCCCCTTGCCCCGGAAGGTGATCTCCGCCGTCTGGATCCCTGTAGCCCGGTAGATAACTCCCCGCCAGCCGTCCCCGTCAATGGAGATGCTGGCCTCCAGCTCGGGGTGGTTGCTGACATAATATTTCATTCCCCGGAGAGCCCCCATCCCCTCCTCCTGAACGGTCCCCACCACGTGGATATCGCCTTTGGTCCGGATCCCCGCAGCGTTGAGGGCACGCACGGTAGACAGGACCGTGACGCAGCCCCGGGTATCGTCCACAATGCCGGGACAACGGATCCAGCCGTCCTCCCGGGTGATCTCCAGCTTGGTGTCCATGGGAAAGACCGTGTCCATATGCCCCTCCAGCAGGACGGTCCTGCCGCCCCCGGTCCCCCGGCGGATCCCCACGCAGTTGCCATATTCGTCGATATGACAGTCCTCCAGCCCCTCGGCGCGGAACAGCTCCAAAAGCCGGGCAGCCTTTTTCTCCTCGTGAAAAGTGGGCGCCGGGATCAGGGCCAGCTCCATCTGCCGCTCCACGATCTCCCCCTGGTCCTCCTCCATAAAGCGAAGGGCCTTGCAGACCCGGGGGCTGGCCGTGAGAGCGTCGAGAGCGGCCTGGACCCGTTGGGAAACTTGATAGGCCATTGGTCATTCCTCCTAAATTTTACTGCTGTTACCCCTTTGTTTCCAGTTTGATACCACTTGTCTCCATTTGATTTAATATTATACCCTCTTTTTGTCTCTTTTTCAACGGTTTTGCAACAGTTCTCCCCCACCAGAAAATTCTCCGTCCATTCCTCGTTGACAATGGCAGGAAAAACTGCTATAATTTTCGTGGTTTCACCCCCTCCTTTTTTGGTCAGGTTGCCTATCATTTAACAAAGAGGACAGCAGGACAACGATTATGAAGGATATGATTGAGTGCAGAGACTCCTCCGGTCCTGACCGCTATATTCTGGGGATCGGCGCGGCCAATATCGACATGATGGGCCGCAGTAAGCTGCCCCTGGTCATGGAGGATTCCAACCCGGGCTTCATCGGCACCAGCGTGGGCGGAGTGACCCATAACGTCTGCGCCAACGCCGCCCGGCTGGGGCTGAACACAAAACTGATCACCGCTTTGGGAAGCGACGTTCACGCCGGGGAGATCCGGCGGGACTGCCTGGAAATGGGGATCGACCCCTCCCATTCCATGGTGGTGCCCGGCCACGGCTCCTCGGTCTACCTCTCCCTCCACAACGACGAAGGGGAGATGGCCCTGGCGGTGTCCGATATGCGGGTGCTCCAGCACCTGACGGTGGACTTCCTGAAGGAGAAGGAAGATGTCATCGCAGGGGCAGGAGCTATTATGATGGATACAGGCCTTCCCGAGGCCATTCTTACTTATGTGACAGAGACATACGGGGACCGTATTCCCGTTTTCGTCGATCCGGTGAGCTGTACCTACGCCCGGAAGCTGTCCGGTTCTCTCAAAGGTTACCACACCGTCAAGCCCAACCGTTTCGAGCTGGAGGAACTCAGCAGCGTCAGCCTCTCCGGCGGTCCGGTGGCTCCCTGCGGCAAGCTGCTGGAGCGGGGCGTGGGCCGGGTGGTGGTGAGCCTGGGGCGGGAGGGCTGTTTTTCGTTGGACAGGACCGGCTGCGCCGTGCGGGTCCGGGGAGAACCTTTGGACGCCGTGGCCAACGCTACCGGGGCGGGGGACGCCTTTATGGGCGGCCTGTTGTACGCCCTGGTCCAGGGTCTGGATCCGGAGGAGACCTTGCTCTTCGCCTCGGGCGTGGCCCGACTGGCCCTGCAGCATCCCCACACCATCAATCCCGGCGTCAGCATACAGGCCGCCTGGGACGAGGTGGAAAAGGGCCGTCTACGGGCAGAGCTTTTCCACCCCTCCCTACCATATCAATAAACAGTTCTGGGTCCCAACGATGAAAAGGAGGAGCATTCCCATGAACAAATACCTGTCTGTCACCAAGGAGGTCCAGGAGGCCATCGACAAGGGGCTTCCCGTAGTGGCCTTGGAGTCCACCATCCTCTCCCACGGCATGCCTTATCCGGAAAATCTGGAGTTCTCCCACAAGGTGGAGGAGGTCATCCGGGCCGAGGGGGCTATCCCCGCCACCACCGCCATCATCGGCGGCAAGCTCAAGGTGGGCCTCACCCCCCAGGAGCTGGAGATCATGTGCAAGGCCGACGGCGTGGGCAAGGTCAGCCGCCGGGATGTGGCTACCTATCTGGCCACCGGAAAGACCGGCGCCACCACCGTGGCCACCACCATGATGCTGGCCGAGATGGCGGGCATCAAGGTCTTCGCCACCGGCGGCATCGGCGGCGTCCACCGGGGGGCCGAGGTCACCATGGACGTCTCCGCCGACCTTCAGGAGCTGGCCAATACCGCCGTGGCCGTGGTCTGCGCCGGGGCCAAGTCCCTGCTGGACATCCCCAAGACCCTGGAATACCTGGAGACCCAGGGCGTGCCCGTGCTGGGCATCGGCACCGAGGATTTTCCCGCCTTCTACTGCCGCAAGAGCGGATGCAAAGTGGACTGCAAGGTGGACGTAAAGGAGGCCGCCGCCATCCTGAAGACCAAGTGGGACCTGGGGCTCAAGGGCGGCGTGGTCATCGGCAACCCCATCCCCGCCGAGTATGAGCTGGACTTTGAGGAGATGGAGGCCGTCATCAACCGGGCTTTGGAGTCCGCCAAGCGGGATAACATCCACGGCAAGGACACCACCCCCTACCTTCTCAGCCATATCAAGGATTACACCAAGGGCGTGTCCTTTGCCTCCAACCTGCAGTTGGCGTACAACAACGCCAGAGTGGCGGCCCAGATCGCCATCGAATACAGCAAGCTCTGAGCGGAAAGGGGAACGGCGCAGATGAAGATCCTCAATATCGGCTCCCTGAATATTGACAAAGTTTATGCCATGGACCATTTTGTGGCCGCCGGAGAGACTCTGGCCTCCAAGACTATGGACACCTTCCCCGGGGGCAAGGGCCTCAATCAGGCCGTGGCGGCGGCCCGGGCCGGCGCGGAGGTCTATGCCGCCGGGGCCATCGGTCCCGACGGGCAGTTTTTGGTGGACATCCTGCGCCAGAGCGGAGCCAATGTAGACCATGTGCAGCTTCTTGACCAAGTGGATACAGGCCACGCCATCATTCAGGTGGACCCCTCGGGTCAAAACTGCATCATCACTGCCCCCGGAGCCAACGGGCAGCTGTCCGAGGCCTACATAGATGAGACCTTGAGCCACTTCGGCGCCGGGGACCTGCTGCTGGTGCAGAATGAGACTAACAACATCCCCTATATGATGAAAAAGGCCAGGGAGCGGGGGCTGAAAATCGCCATCAACGCCTCCCCCATCAACGAGGCTCTGTTCACCTATCCCCTGGAGCTGGTGGACTACTTTATCATCAATGAGATCGAGGGACAGGCCATCGCCGGGACCCAGGAAACCGATTATGAAAAGATCCTGGAAGCCCTGCTGAAAAAGTTCCCCCAGACCGCCGTGGTGCTGACCCTGGGCGGCGAGGGTGTGCTGTACGGCAAGGGTTCCCACCGGGCGCGGCACGGTATCTTTAAGGTCACGGCGGTGGACACCACCGCCGCGGGGGATACCTTCTGCGGGTATTTCCTGGCCTCCCTTTCCAAGGGGCTGGAGCCCCAGGAGGCTTTGCGCTTCTCCAGCGCGGCCAGCGCCATCACCGTCAGCGGCAAGGGCGCGGCGGTATCCATCCCCACCTGGGAGCAGGTGGAGAGGTTTTTGGAAGAACATTAAGCAATCGCTTTTTTCGCAAGAGAGCGGACGGACACAGCCCGCCCCCACATAGCCTGTTTATTCCATTTTTATTTTGAAAGGAGCGTTTCCCATGCCCCCTTTGACTGCGCCTACCCCCCATATCCAGGCCATGCCCGGCGACATCGCCGAGACCATCCTGCTTCCCGGCGATCCCCTGCGGGCCAAGTTCATCGCCGACACCTATCTGGAAAATGTCAAGCAGTTCAACGGCACCCGGGGTATGCTGGGCTTTACCGGTACCTACCAGGGAAGACCCGTCTCCGTTATGGGCACCGGCATGGGCTGCCCCTCCATGGGCATCTACAGCTACGAGCTGATCAACATCTATGGCTGTAAGAACCTCATTCGTATCGGCACCGCCGGCACCTTCCAGCCCTATGTCCACGTCAAGGAGATGGTCTTTGGCATGGGCGCCTGCACCACCAGCAACTACGCCCAGCTCCAGGGCCTGCCCGGCACCTTCGCCCCCATCTGCAGCTTCGAGCTGCTGGAGAAGGCGGTGGCCGCCGCCAAGGCCAAGGGCTTCAAGTACCACGTGGGCAATATCCTCTCCTCCGACGTGTTCTACGGACAGAACCTGCCCCACGCCAAGACCTGGCCCGAGATGGGCATTCTGGCGGTGGAGATGGAGTCGGTAGCCCTCTACACCAACGCCGCCATGGCCGGGGTCAACGCCCTGTGCATCCTGACCATCTCCGACGGCCCCGACGAGATCACCACTGCCGAGGAGCGGCAGACCGCGTTCACCCAGATGATGGAGGTCGCACTGGCCTTGGCTTGAGACCCCGGTTTTTGCTGCTAAAACAGTAAAAACAAGCTCTGAACCACTATTTATTTTAAGGAGGATACTACTGTGCCACACAAGATGACTGCTCCCACCCCCCATATTGAGGCCAAGGTGGGCGAGATCGCCGAGACCATCCTTCTCCCCGGCGATCCCCTGCGGGCCAAGTTTATCGCCGACACCTACATGGAGAATGTGAAGCAGTTCAACAATGTCCGGGGCATGCTGGGCTTTACCGGTACTTATCAGGGAAAGCCCGTCTCCGTCATGGGCACCGGCATGGGTTGCCCCTCCATGGGTATCTACAGCTATGAGCTGATC
>CATKDV010000111.1:0-5493 GCA_949746985.1 uncultured Eubacteriales bacterium
ACCGCGTAGCCCGCCACGCCCTCCCCGGCGGAAATGGCCAAAGCCATCTGCATCCGCCCCCTGGGACTCTGGTCATAGGGGGATGCCGCCCGGTAGACCGTCTCTCCCTTCGCCCGGGCGGCGGCCAACAGCCCCCAGTTCACCGGCAGGGTCTCCCCCAGCCGTCCGTTTCCCGTGGTGTAGAGCAGCTTCCCCTCCCCGTCGTAGAGGGAGAAATCCGCGTTGCGCAGCAGGGGGGCGGCGGTGTCGTAAAGGGCGCTGTAGATCTGGGTATCCCGCAAAGCTCCCCGGGTGAGGGCCATTCCCACCTCCCCCTGTCCGCTCAGGTCCTCCAGCACCCCGCCGCAGGCCGTCAGCAGCTCGGTAAGGCCTCCCGTCATGGCGGTGAGCTGGCTCTCCGCCAGATTCTCGGCGTTCCGGGCCAGGGACAGGTGAAACAGGTTCAGGATCAAAAAAACGCACACCAGCAGCGGGATCACTCCCACCCCCAGAAAGGCCCCCAGCAGCTTTTTCTGGAAGGAGGAGTGACCGGGCGTTTTCCTCATTTCTCCCCCTCCCCTCTTCCCGCGGCCCACCGGATCAAAAACTCCTCCTTGATCCCCGAGGCCCACTGGGCGTCGTAGTCGATGATACCGATCTCCTCCTCCGAGGGCAGCTCCTCCCGGTCCTGGACGTCGGTGCGCACCGACCGGCGGGCAAAGTCGCTGACCACCAGGGCCTGGACGTCGGCGCTCTGGACAAACTCCAGGAAGGCCATGGCGTTGTCCCGGTGTCTGGCCCCCGCCACCAGGGCGGTGCCGTCGGGCAGGTTGCTGGTGCCCTCCGCCGGGTAGACGATGGCGATATTGGCCCCCTCGCTCTGCCGCTTCAGGGCGCTCTCCTCCAGGGTGATCCCCACCCAGCAGCTTCCCGCGTCCACCGCCGCGGGCACGTCCCCCGAGTCGGAGAGGATGTTCCCGTCCAGGTTCTCCTCAAACCGGGCCAGGTCCGCCCAGAGATCTCCGCCCAGCCCCAGGAGCATCGTGACCGCCGCCGTATAGCTGGAGCCGGATACGGCTGGGTCGGCAAAGGCGATCTTTCCCCGCCAGCGCTGGTCCAGCAGGTCTGCCCAGCCCGTCAGCTCCCCGGGAGAGACCAGCCGGGTATTGTAAATAAGCACCACCGGCAGGGAGGAAAAGGGGGTCCACCGGTCCCCCTGGGGCCGAAGCCCGGGCTTGAGCAGGTCGGCCCCCGAGCCTGCATAAGGCTCAAAGCAGTCCTCATAGAGCTGCAGGCTCTCCACCCCGCCGCCGAACATCACGTCGCACCGGGGCTCCTCCCGCTCCCCGGCGATGCGCTCCAAAAGCTCCCCCGTGCCCCCGGTGACCACCTCCACCCAGATCCCGGTCCGCTCTTCAAACTCCTTGATGATGGGGCCGGATACCTCCTCCTTGTGGGAGGTATAGACCACCAGCCTCTCCCCGTCGGAGGGAGCCAGACCGCTCATATCGGTCTCCGGCCCCCGGCAGGAGGGGAGAAAAAGCAGCCCCGCCAAAACCGCCGCCAGCGCCCTCTTTCTCACCGCTTCCCCCTCCTTTTTTGATTACAAATAGTTACAACATTGTAATTATTTGTTACTTTTCTCTCTCCGCCAGGATCTCCTCCAGCACCTTCAGCACGTCGGAGCACTGGCTGGAAAACATGGCCCGCAGGTCCGGGTGGGCGGTATCCATAAGGTAGGGATGTCCCACCGTCCGGAGCATCGCCACGTCGTTCCAGTTGTCGCCAAAGGCGGCGACCTCCTCCGGCGCAACGCCCAGAGCCTCACAAAGCCCCCGGATCCCCGTGCCCTTGTCGGCCACGCCGAAATCCAGCCAGCAAGGGCCTGCCACCGCCATATTCCACTCCCCCCACCTGGGACCCAAAGCGGCGGCGACGGTCTCCGGACCCTTGGGGCAGTAAGCGGTTATTTTTACAATATCCTCCCGGATCTCCTCCGGGTCCCCCACCGCCAGGGCCGGGCAGTGGACCTCCCGCTCCAGAAACCGGATCAGGCCGTCGGTGTCTCCGCCGCAGACAAAGCTGGTCCGCTCCCCGGAGATGAACGCCTGGCCGTCCGGCAGGGCCATAATGTCCCGGCACAGGGCCAGGGCGGTCTGCCGGGGGAAGGCGGTCTTGGACAGGATGGGGGCCGCCTCCCCGCCGGGGCCGAAAACGATGGCCCCGTTTTCACACAGGAAGCAAAGCTCATCCGCCGCGGGGCCAAAGGTCCTCAGGAGGGAGGGGAAGCTCCGGCCTGAGGCGGGGCAGAAATATACCCCCGCCTGCCGTATCCGGCGCAGCAGAGGGAACAACTCTTGGGGAAGGGCCTTCTGTCCGTAGGGGATCAGGGTCCCGTCAATGTCGCTGGCGATGAGCTTTATCATAGGGGATATCCTCTTTTCCTGGTATAAAAACCGGCGGGACGAAACGTCCCGCCGGTCCTGACAAGCCTTTTATTGGACAGTCAGGCTGCCCTGGGTGATGAGACGGCCGTTTCTACGGCTAAATAATACCACATCCTCCCCCTTAAAGTCCAGCCTTACCTTTTGGCCGATCTGGTAAAGGACCCCGCCGAAGACCACGCCGGTGAGCAGGAAATCTCCCACCCGGACCTTCACGGTGGTCTCCATACCGGTGGGCATGGCGGAGTAGATCTCCCCCTCCAGAGCGCCGTTTTCCGATATGTTCAGGAACTCGGGCCGGACCCCCACCACCAGGTCCTCGTCGGTGAGCTCCACCTCGTCCCCGAAATCCTCCTGCTCGTCCACCACGGCCACGTGGTAGCGGAAGAGGGCGTCCTTGTTGCCCTTCTCCACATGGCCCTTGCCCTTGGCTTTCTCCGCCTCGGCGGCCTTTTTGGCCTGGTCGGCGGCGTCGGCGGCGGCAAACCAGTCGCTGAGGGCCAGGGGGGTCTTGGGGGTGTAGACGGCCCGGGTCCCGTCCAGAATGGACAGGGCGATGGTGCCGTCGGGGTTCTGCTTGCCCCTGGCCTCGATAAAGTTGATGGCGGGGTTGCCCACGAAGTCGGCCACGAAGGTGTTGTTGGGCCGACCGTAGACCGTGAGGGGGGCGTCATACTGCTGGAGAACGCCGTTGTCGATGAGACAGATCTTGGTGGCCAGGGTCATGGCCTCCATCTGGTCGTGGGTGACATAGACGAAGGTGGAGCCGGTCTCCAGGTGGAGGCGCTGAAGCTCGGAGCGCATCTCCAGGCGGAGCTTGGCGTCCAGGTTGGAGAGGGGTTCGTCCATGAACAGGACCTTGGGCTCAGGGGCCAGGGTCCGGGCGATGGCCACCCGTTGCTGCTGGCCGCCGGATAGCTCGGCGGGATAGCGGTCCATGAACATGCCGATCTTCACGATCCGGGCCACCCGGCGCACCGAGAGGTCGATCTCCTCCTTGCTCAGCTTCCGGACACTGGTGACGGGCTTGCCGTTTTTGAGGTAGGTGTAGTCCCCGGCAAACTCGCACCCCTCCCCCTTACACTTCTGCTCCGCAGCGGTCAGAGCCTTCTCCAGCTCAGAGAGCCTGGCGCGGGCCACGGTGGCGGGCTCCATGGACTCGTGGAGCTTATAGCCCATAAGCTCCTTGGCGGTGAAGATGGAGATCTCGTAGCGGTCGATGAGTTTGATGTGAGCCTTGTTCTCGTCCAGCTTGCCCTTTTTGTCCACGCACTCCTGGATGGTCTTCACCACGTCGTCGGGTTTTTGCAGGATACGGATGAGGGCGGCGGTCTTCCGGGCCTCCAGGTCGATTTTGGGAAGCTCCTCCTTCACGTTGGTCAGGCCGAAGGAGATATTCTGGTAGACCGTCATATTGGGCCAGAGGGCGTAGTTCTGGAACAGGAAGCCCACCTTCCGCTTGTTGGGGGGGATATTGATCCCCGCGGCGGAGTCGAACACCACCTGGTCGCCGATGGTGATGCGGCCCGAGGTGGGGGTCTCCAGTCCGGCGATCATCCGGAGGGTGGTGGTCTTGCCGCAGCCCGAGGGGCCCAGCAGGGTCACGAAGGCGTTGTCCTCGATCACCAGGTCCAGATCGTCCACGGCGTAAAATTTATCCCAGCGTTTGGTCACATGGGTCAGTTCGATCTTCGGCATATCAGTTCCCTCCTATCCCCTCGTCCAGACTGGCTCCGGTGAGCTTGTTGACAAGGGTGTTGAATACAAGAATGGTGACGATCAGGATCAGGTTGATGCCGCTGGAGAAGGCGTAGAGGCCCATCTCGTCAAAGTAGTCCAGGGTGGTGGATAGGATGAAGCCCTGGGTACACAGCAGCAGGAACAGGCTCAGCTCCCGCAGGCAGGTCATGAAGGGGAGCATATAGCCGGAGATGATAGAGGACTTCTGGATGGGGATGATGATCCGGGTCATCCGTTTGATCCAGGGCACATCCTGGATGATGGCCGCCTCCTCGATCTCCCCGGAGAGCTGGAGCATGGAGTTGAGGCTGGTCCGGCTGGCGAAGGGGATGTACTTGATGACGCCGGTGATGATGAGGAGGGTATAGGTGTTGAAAAGGTTGATATGCTGGTTGGAAAACAGGATAAAGAAGGCCGCGCCCACAGCGATGGAGGGCATCAGGTATGGCAGGAAGGCCATATTGTAAACGTAGTTGGCCCACCTGCCTCGTCGGTTTTTGCTCACGGCGTAGCCGATGAGGGTGCCGATGGTGCCGGCGATGAGGGCGCAGGCCACGCTCACCAGCATGGTGCCCTTGAAGGCCTTCCAGATCATCTCGTTATGGAGGATTCCCTTCTGTCCGTACATACCGTTCTCGCTGACATTCTCGTCGGTGGTCCACCACTTGGTGGTCAGGTTGGAGGTATCCCCGGTGTAGAGGAAGGAGTAGTCGCCGGGGTTGGGCAGGAAGGTCTCGAAGGCGAAGGAGACGATGGGGAAGATACTGGTGAAGAAGGTCACCACCACCAGCGCAAGGGCGATGATGTACCGGCCCGCCTTGCCCAGGTTGATCTTGGAGATCTGGCCGGACTTGCCGGTGACGGTGGTGTAGCTCTTCCGGCTTTTCAGGCTCTTCTGGTTCATGAGCATGATGGCCACGCCGAAGATCATCATAATGATGGCCAGGATGCTGGCCTCACCGGTATACTTGGAGTTCATGGACACGTACTTGGTGGAGAGGGTGGTAAGGCCCAGGTAGTGGGGCACTGGGTAGGAGCCCATGGAGGAGCCGAAGACCAGCAGAATGGTACTGAGAATGGCGGGCTTCACCATGGGAAGGGTCACCCGGAAGGCGATCTTCCACCGGGGGGTATCCAGGATGGTGGCCGCCTCCTCCAGGTTGGCGTCCATGTTCCGGAAGATGCCCCCGATGAGGATATAGGCGAAGGGGGCGTAGTGAAGGCCCAGGACCATGAGGCTGGGGAACAGGCCCTTGCACCACCAGATGGGCATGTTGATCCCGAAGAGGCTTGCCAGCAGGCCGTTGGAGGTACCGGTGACGGCGTTGGA
>CATKDV010000112.1:0-19571 GCA_949746985.1 uncultured Eubacteriales bacterium
GGTGACCATGCTGTGTGAGCAATATGGGTTGAGTTTGTAAGTGCCCCAAAAGCATAAGGTGATACCGTTTAGTTGATGGGGGACATCAAATTTATCACGACGTAATAGCAAAAGACCATTCTTTTCCCAAGGAAAAGAATGGTCTTTTGCGCTCTCAACCGCTTTGCGGTATTCACTCCTGCTAAGTTCGCTGCGCTCACTAAGCGGGAGTAAACAAGAAAGCCTTTAAGGTTAAGACCGGGTGTTCTCAAGCCCTTGACCTTGGACCTTGGGAGAAAGAACACGGTGGTTAGTGGTAAAACAAACAAACCCTCTCGGCGTTACGGAGTAAGCCGTGGGGTAAGCCTTTTACGATAGGAGGGCTTGGGGAGGGGGCCCAAGGAGAGGGGCCCAAGGAGAGGGGCCCAAGGAGAGGGGCCCAAGGAGAGGGTTCCAAGGAGAGGGGCCCAAGGAGAGGGTTCCAAGGAGAGGGATCCAAGGAGAGGGATCCAAGGAGAGAGGTCCAAGGAGAGAGGTCCAAGGAGAGAGATCCAAGGAGAGAGGTCCAAGGAGAGGGGTCCAAGGAGAGGGATCCAAGGAGAGGGGTCCAAGGAGAGGGATCCAAGGAGAGGGATCCAAGGAGAGGGGGCCAACAGGCCCCCGGTTAGCACCAGTGATGATAAAAAGTAGTGCAAAACAGGCAAGCCAGACCCCATCGGTCCACCTTGCCTGTTTCACTAACAACTCATATTATGTAAACTGTGATCAGATGATCCTTCTGGCATAGACGTACTTGGCGTCATAGTTTTTGGCATACAAACTGCTGATCTCCACGGTGTAGCTGTTGGAGGAGGCGTGGATAAAGTCGCCGTTTCCAATATAGATGCCCACATGGGACACCGGGGTGGACACCTTGCCGTTGTAGAAGAACACCAGGTCCCCGGCCTGAAGCTCACTGCGGGAGACGGACACGCCGTTTTTCAGCTGGGCGGAGGCGGTGCGATTGATATTGTAGCCAAAGTGGGCGTAGACATACTTGGTAAAGCCTGAGCAGTCAAAGCTGTTGGGGCCGTTGCCGCCCCAGACGTAGGGCCGGCCCAGGAACTGCTTGGCGTAGGCCACGATCTGGGCGCCCAGGGCGGAGTCGGCGACCGCCGCATCTCCCCGGTTGCCGCTCTGATCCAGACAGGGGGTCATGTAATCGCTGGAGGCGTATGCGATAACGCCGTTATAGCTGACCTTGAACCAGCCGTTTTCCATGCCCAGGAGCTGGACCACCGTGCCGTCGTTGAGGACGGCCACCCGGTCAAAGTCGGTGCCCGCCCCGGCCCGGAGGTTCAGGGTGGAGCCGTCGGCGTCCACCTTGCCGTAGCCCAGGTCCGCCTCGTAGGAGGGGTAGAGGTCCACATATTCAGAGGACATATAGCCTTCGATGGACTTGTAATCCACCTTGTACCAGCCGTTTCCCGCATCCTCTTTCACGATGGCAAGCTCCCCCTGACCGGCGGTGGCCAGAATGGAGGCGTTGGTGCCGGCCTCGGCGCGGAGGCGGAGGCCGCTGGCGTTTACCTGCCCGACGCCCAGGTCGGCGGCGGAGGCGGAAACGGCGCAGAGCAGGAACAGGGCGGCGGAGACAAGAGAGATGCGGAGTGCTTGACAAAAACGCTGCATGGCGGTGTGTCCTTTCTTTGGTAAGGGAATTTGTAACTGATTTGTAACTTATTGTAACACCTTGCAACTATTTTGTCAACGGCTGGGGAGTGGAAAATAGAGGAAATTTGCAAGATATAGTGGTTGGGGTGAAAAAACGTCCCCTCCCATGGGGAGGGGGCGCTGTTTACTCCAGGGCCTGGGCGCATTCTTTCAGGTGCCGGATGATGGGCAGACGCTGGGGGCAGGCTCTCTCGCACTGGCCGCAGGCGATGCAGTCGGAGGCTTTTCCCTTGTCCCTGGTGTCGTCGGCATACGCCCTTTTGGCCCTGTCGGTCTTGCCCCAGATGAGCTCCAGATTCCGGGCCTCGAAGATATCGGGGATGGGGATCTGCTTGGGACAGCCCGAAACGCAGTAGCGGCAGGCGGTGCAGGGGATGGAGTCGATGCCCCGGAGGGCCTCCTGGGCCTTTTGGACCACCTCCGCCTCGGCGGGGGAGAGGGGCTGAAAGTCCTTCATATAGGAGAGGTTATCCTCCATCTGTTCCAGGGTGGACATGCCCGAGAGCACTGTCAGCACCCCCTCCTGGGAGGCGGCAAACCGGACGGCCCAGGAGGCGTAGGAGCAGTCTTTGCCCGCATCGTCAAAGACCTTCTGCACCGGGGCGGGGGGCAGGGCCAGGACGCCCCCTTTTACCGGCTCCATGATGACCACGGGTTTGCCATGTTTCCGGGCTACCTCGTAGTTGGCACGGGCGGTGACTTGGGGGTCCTCCCAGTCGGCGTAGTTGATCTGGAGCTGGACGAACTCGGCGTCGGGGTGGTCGGTGAGGAGCCGGTCCAGGGTCTGGGGGCTGTCGTGAAAGGAGAAACCCCAGTGCTTCACAAGGCCCTTTTCCTTCTGCTCCCGGACAAAGTCCCAGATGCCCCAGGCGTCATAGGTCCCCGCGTTCTGGGCCTGGAGGGCGTGGAGAAGGTAGTAGTCGAAATACCCCGCCCCTGTCCGCTCCAGGCTGGCCTGGAACTGGGCCTTAGCCTGGGCTTCGCTCTTGGCCACACGGGTATTGAGCTTGGTGGCCAGGGTGAAGCTCTCCCGGGGATAGCGGGAGACCAGGGCGGCCCAGGCCGCACGCTCGGAATCCCCGTTGTCGTAGACGTAGGCGGTGTCAAAATAGGTCATGCCTGCGGAAAGGAAGGCGTCCACCATCCGGCAGACCTGGGGCAGGTCGTACCTGCCGTCCGGCCCTTTGGGCAGGCGCATGAGGCCGAAGCCCAGCTTTGGGGTGGCCATGGCTGTATCAAAATTCATATTATGTAAACCTCCTGTCGATTTTTTTAGGGCCGGCCGATAAACTGCTTGAACCGCTCCGTCTTTACGCTCAGGATCAGCTCCTGGGGGAAGTCCAGCTGCTCCAGCAGCTGCCGGGCCTGGGACAGCTCTCCCACCTCCAGGGGATCGTGGGCGTCGGAGTCCACCAGGATGGGGACCTGGTGGGCGACGCACAGGGCCAGCATGGTCCTGTAGTTATCCACGCAGTTCAGACGCTTGTCGGGCTTCCAGAAGGAGCTGTTGTTTACCTCCAGGGCCACATGGTATTCTTTGGCGGCGGGGACCAGCCGCTCATAGTCCAGGGGGGTGTGGTCGTCGTCGGGGTGGGAGACCAGAAACACCCGGGGATGCTTCATACAGGAAATGAGGTCATCGGTGTTGATCTCCCGGCCTTGGTTGACATAACAATTCCGGTGGATACCCACCACGCCGTAGTCGATCATGTCCATGTACCGCTCGGGAAGGGAGAGCTTGCCGCCCTCCAACACGTTGATCTCGCAGCCGTAGAACAGCTCCACCCCGTAAAGATCGCGGGGGGCGTGTTCCAGGGCGGCGAAATAGATGGGGTCGCAGGTCCCGGCGATGCCGGGGCCGTGCTCGGCAAAGCCCAACAGCTTCAGGCCCCTGTCTGCCGCGGCCCGGGCCATCTCCCGGATGGTGCCGTAGGCGTGGCCGCTGACCAGGGTGTGGGTGTGGACGTCCAGTTCAAATGGGGGAAGCATGGGGAAGACCTCCTTTATCTTTCCTTATATATATCATATTTTGGAAAAATTTTCAACGAAATATGTATGGAAACATACAACTTCAGGGCCTGGAAACTCCGGAGTTGAAAGGGGGATGGACAGGATGCTGACCATCATTGAGTTGAAGGCCCGGCCTGACGGAGGCCACGGGCTGCAGAGCCAGAGCCACCGGCGGGAGTGCTGGCTGGAGGGCTGGGTGGAGGTGCCGGAGGAGCTTGCCGGGGCGGTGTGGGAGTGTGGGGGCTACTGTCAGCTGACGCTGGACAAGGCGGGGAGGCTGACCGGCGTTACGCCCACCCGGAGGCCGGAGCCGGAGGAGCCGGAGCCTACGGAGGAGGAGAGGCTCCGGGCGGATGTGGATTACATTGCGGCGCTGACGGGAGTGGAACT
Organism: uncultured Eubacteriales bacterium; assembly: GCA_949746985.1. GTDB lineage: Bacteria > Bacillota > Clostridia > Oscillospirales > Oscillospiraceae > Vermiculatibacterium. The sequence continues at coordinate 4,093 of CATKDV010000112.1, forward strand.
GAAATGAGAGCGGTGGGGCGGACCCATGGGGCGCCCCTGGGGAAAGGAGGAGAAGGATGACCATATTGGAGTTGGCAAAGAAATATTACCCCCGGCTGTGGGGGAAGGAGCGGCTGGCGGCCTTGGTGAGGGCGGAGCGGCTTACCGCCAAAGAGTACAAGGCCCTCACCGGGGAGGTCTGGCATGATGCGGAATGACCCGGTGGAGACCCTTCTGACCCTGGCGCGGAGCCAGCTGGGGGTCCGGGAGGAGCCACAGGGCAGCGGAAAGGTGAGGTATAACACGGAATACTACGGCCGGGAGGTCCGGGGAAGCTGGTATGCCTGGTGCTGCGTGTTCCAGTGGTGGCTGTTCCGGCAGGCGGGACTGGGGGAGCTTTTTTATGGGGGAGGCAAGACGGCTTCCTGCACCCAACTGTACCGGTTTTACAGGGGAAAGGGCTGGACGGTGGACAAAAACCGGCTCCGGCCCGGAGACCTGGTGTTCTTCGTCTTTGACGGGGGGAAGAGCGGGTGCATGAATCACGTGGGGATCTGCGAGAGCGTTGAGGAGGGCTATGTCACCACCATCGACGGCAACACCGGGGACGATGAGGCCAACGGCGGCGTGGTGGCCCGGAAGAGACGAAGTTTACGGTATGTGGGAGGCGCGGCGAGGCCTGCCTATGAGGAGGCCGGTCCCTGTGGAGGACAGGATGGAGAGAGGGAGGACGATATGAGGATATTTCAGTATGTGGACCAGGTGCCGCTATGGGCCAGGGAGGCGGCCCGGAAGGCCGTGGTGAACGGCTATATCCGGATGGACGCCGCCGGGGCCATGACCCTGTATGAAATGAATCTCCAGCCCCTGGTGTGGCTGGACCGGGCGGGGCTGCTGGATGCACCCGCCGGGGAGGTGGGCTGATGGGGGAGAGCGTGAGGCGGTTCAAGCTGGTGGTCTCCGCCGCTGCCGCCGCCCTTACCGCCTTGTGGGGCTGGTTTGGATGGCTCATCGTGGCCTGGGGGGTGTGTATGGCGCTGGATGTGTTCACCGGGATGGCGGCGGGCTGTGCCAGGGGGGAGTGGAGCTCCCGGATCGCCCGGGAGGGACTTTGGCACAAGACGGGGTGCATTGCCGCCGTGACGGCGGCGGGGGTGCTGGATCTGGCCATGGGGCTGCTGGTCCGGCAGCTGCCCCGGGAGGCGCTGCCGTTTGACTATACGGTGTTTCTGTGTCCCCTGACCGTGGTGTGGTATCTGCTTACCGAGGTGGGCAGCATCCTGGAGAACGTGGGGGAGATGGGAGCCCCCATCCCCGGGTGGCTGCGGCGGGCGGTGGCGGCGCTGCGGGACAAGGTGGAGGAGGGCAGGTGAGAGGAAAGAGATGGAGATAGAGATGGAGATGAGGAGCCGGAAGGCGGTGCTGCGGGAGATCCAAAAGCTGGCCCGGAGCAGGGCCAACGACGCGGTGAAGCTGGCCTTTATGAGCGGGGAGGAGCTGGGGGGACTGGACAAGCTGGACCTTTCGGCGGTGACCGACTTTAAGCGCAACAGCAACGGCACGGTGGAGCTGCGGTTCGTGGACAGGCTGGCGGCGCTGCAGTGGCTATTGGAGAGAGTGGAGGAGGACCCCCGGGCGGAGAGCCTGCGCCGGGCCATTGAGGGGGGCGCGGAGCGGCTGCGGGAGAAAGGGGACTGAATGGAGTTTTCCGACAAGCAGAGAAGGGTGCTGACCTGGTGGTGCGACGCTTCGGAGTGGAGGGATAGGGAGGCCATCATCTGCGACGGGGCGGTGCGCAGCGGAAAGACCCTGTGTTTGGGATTGTCCTTTTTCCTGTGGGCCATGGGGAAGTTTGACGGGGAGCAGTTCGCTTTGTGCGCCCGGAGCATGGAGACGGTGCGGCGGAACCTGCTCCACGCCCTGACGCCCAAGTTGAGAGGGCTGGGGATGGCGGTGGAGGAGAGGGTGAGCCGGGGCTTTCTGCGGGTGCGCTTCGGAGGGCGGGAGAACATCTTCTGGCTCTTCGGCGGCAAGGACGAGAGCAGCGCGGGGAGCATCCAGGGCATCACATTGGCGGGGGCGCTGATGGACGAGGTGACGCTGATGCCTCGGTCCTTTGTGGAGCAGACGGCGGCCCGGTGCTCGGTGGAGGGGGCCAGGCTGTGGTTCTCCTGCAATCCGGAGGGGCCGGAGCACTGGTTTTACAGGGAGTGGGTGTGCAGGGCGGAGGAGAGACGGGCGCTGCGGGTCCACTTTCTGATGACGGACAATCCGGGCATCAGCCCGGAGACGGTGGAGAGATACGGGCGGTACTTCCAGGGGATGTTCTACCGCCGGTTCGTGCTGGGGGAGTGGGTCCCGGCGGAGGGGCGGGTCTATGACTTCTTTACCGAGGACATGGCCCGGCCGGTCCCCCAGGGGGAGATGGAGGAATGGCGCATCTCCTGCGACTACGGGACGGTGAACCCCACCTCCATGGGGCTGTGGGGGCGCCAGGGGGACACGTGGTACCGGGTGAAGGAGTACTACTATGACTCCCAGAGGACGGGGATGCAGAAGACCGACTATGAGTATGTCAAGGAGCTGGAGAGGCTGGCGGCGGGAAGGCACATCCGGAGAGTGGTGGTGGACTCCTCGGCCGCCAGCTTTATAGAGGCCCTGCGGCGGGAGGGCTGGCCGGTGATGGAGGCGGACCGGGAGGTGCTGACGGGGATCCGGGTGACGGCGGATATGCTGCGCCGGGGACAGCTTGTCATATGCAGGCCCTGCGTGGACGCCATCCGGGAGTTTTCCCTGTACTGCTGGGACCGGGAGGCCCAGGGGGACAGGGTGATCAAACGGTTTGACCACGCTATGGACGATATCCGGTATTTTGCCATGAGTCTGCGGGATACCGGGAGCTATATGGGGGCCTTTGCGGTGGAGAGGCCCCAGTGGGGAATGTGAGGAGAGGGGAGCTTTTTCGGCCTGTCCGGCGGGGGGCGGCCCTGGGGACATGGGTCCCTGGGGGGGAGGGCGGTGTTGTGTGGGGAAGGTTTTTAGCGGGGAGGAAATGAGATGAAATGGTTGGAGAAAAAGAGGGCTTCCGCCCTGACGGTCCAGACCCGGGAGGGGGAGAGGCACCCCTTTGGGGAGCTGGGGGGATATGTGCCCCTCCGGTCCGGGGAGAGGGGGCTTTACCGGGCCATCCGGGAGGCGCTGCCCATCATTGACGCCGCGGTGAGCAAGCTGGTGCGGCTGAGCGGCGGGGTGAGGGTCACGGCCCCTGAGGGGCAGGAGGAGCTGGAGGAGTTTCTCCGCTCGGTGGATGTGGGCCGGGGACAGAGGGGGATCCAGGCCTTTCTGGACAGCTATCTGGACTCCATGCTGGTCTGCGGACAGGGGGTGGGGGAGATGGTGGTGGATTGGAAGAGAGGAGAGATCGCCGCCCTTCTCTGCGCCGACCCGGGCGCCATCGAGCTGAAGGAGGGGGAGAGCCCCCTGGACTTTACCGTGTGCGCCCGAAGGCGGGACGGGACGGTGGAGGCGCTGCCCCGGCAGGAGCTGATCCTGTTTACCCCCTTTCAGCCTGAGACGGACAACCCCTATGGGACGTCTTTGCTGCGGAGCATGCCCTTTCTGGCGGGGATATTGCTGAAGATCTACCAGACCACCGGGGTCAACTGGGAGCGGCTGGGAAACGCCCGGTTCGCGGTGACCTATAAGCCGGGGGCGGGGGAGGGACCCTGGGCCCGGGAGCGGGGGGAGGAGATCGCGCGGGAGTGGTCCGCGGCCATGCAGGCGGGGAGGAACGGGAACCTCCGGGATTTTGTGGCGGTGGGGGATGTGGACATCAAGGTCATCGGGGCGGACAACCAGGTGCTGGACGGGGAGGCGCCGGTGCGGCAGATCCTGGAGCAGCTGGTGGCCAAGACGGGCATACCCCCCTTTATGCTGGGGCTTTCCTGGTCGGCCACCGAGCGGATGAGCGCCCAGCAGGCCGATATGCTGACCAGCGAGGTCACCGCCATCCGCCGGACGCTGACCCCTGTGGTGGAGCGGATCTGCCGGATGTGGCTGCGGCTCCACGGATATGCCGGGAAGGCCCGGGTGGAGTGGGAGGATATCAACTTGCAGGATCTGGTGGAGGAAGCGCGGGCGGAGCTGTATCACGAGCAGGCGGAAGCGCTGCGGGAGGAAAGGAAGGAGAGCTGAGATGGAGATTTTGAAAGAGGCCAATGTGGGGGGCGGCGGTGAGGTCCGGGAGGAGGATCTGAAGCTGATCAATGCCCTGGCGAGGAAGGAGCTGACGGCGGGGGAGGTGTATACCTTCCAGCTGCGGCTGTGCGACAACGAGATCGACCGGGAGGGGGAGAGGTTTTCCAGGCAGACGCTGGAGGAGCTGGCCCCCCTGTTTGTGGGCAGGAGCGGTATCTTTGACCACAACTGGTCGGCGGCGGGACAGGCGGCCCGGATCTACAGGACCCAGGTGGTGGAGGAGGACGGAAAGCGCACCCGGGCCGGGGACGGGGCCTGCTATCTGAAGGGGTGGGCCTACATGCTGCGGACCGGGGCCAACGCCGACCTGATCGCCCAGATCGAGGGGGGGATCAAGAAGGAGGTCAGCGTGGGCTGCGCGGTGGAGAAGGAGGTGTGCTCGGTGTGCGGAGAGGAGATGGGCTCCTGCCACCATGTGAAGGGGCGCACCTATAACGGCAAGCTGTGCTGGGGGGAGCTGAAGGGGGCGAAGGACGCCTATGAGTGGTCCTTTGTGGCGGTGCCCGCCCAGCGGCGGGCCGGGGTCATCAAGGGGATGGAGCCGGGGCTGAAGGAGCTTTCCAGGGGAAGCGGGAAGGCCCGGGAGGAACTGGAGGGACTGGAGAGGGAGGCCGAGCTGGGGCGGCGGTACCTGGCATCCCTCCGGGCCGAGGTGGTACGGAGGGCGGCGGCGGACCAGCCGGAGCTGGACGTGCAGGTGATCCGGTCCATGGCAGGAAAGCTGGAGGAGGGAGAGCTGGCGGCGCTGAAGGAGTTCTTCTCCCGGAAGGACCGGGAGAGCTGGGACGGCGGGGCGCAGCTGAGCTATCCGGGGACCGGCGGAGCGGAGAGGTCCGGGGACGGGGCGTTTTTGGTGTAGGCCGCCCATTTGGCGGGGGTTTGGGCCGATGGGGACAGGGGCTTTTATGAGAGTAAAAAAAGGAGGAGAGAAGTATGAAAAACAAGGTTTCGTTTGAGGGGATCGGCGAGGTAGTGGCCACCTTCTATGCCGGCGAGGGCGTGAAGGCGGGGCAGGTGGTGAAGATCGGCGGAGATTCCTCGGTGGCCCCCTGCGCCGCTGGGGAGTGTTTTTGCGGGGTGGCGACCTCGGTAAAGGCGGGCTGCGCCGGGGTGCAGGTGGAGGGCTTTGCCGCCGTCTCCTGCGGGGACAGCTCGGTGACGGTGGGCAGGGTGGCGCTGGCGGCCGACGGAAACGGCGGCGTGAAAAAGACCGCCGGAGGCCAAGAGTACTGGGTGGTGGCCGACGACGGGGCCGGGACCATCACCATCAAAATGTGAGGAGGAGTGGGAGTATGAGCTATCATTTTGACGATCTGAAGCTGGACAAGGGGATGTACAGCGTGGCGGGGAAGAGCTTTACCGCCGTGCTGGAGAAGGAGGATCCCTCGGAGAAGTACAAGGGCACGGCGCTGGAGGGACTGGATGCGTTCCAGCGGCAGCTCAAGCGGTTCGACATCAAGGTGAGGGGGGCGGGCAGCGACCCGGTGGAGAAGTTTTTCCAGTCCTCCCAGGCGGCGGTGCTGTTCCCCGAGTACATTGCCCGCAGCGTGCGCCAGGGCATGGAGGAGGCGGACCTGCTGGGCGCTATCACCGCCACGGTGACCAACATCGACGGGATGGATTACCGCTCCATCACCTCTATCCCCGACAGGGACAGGAAGGAGCTCCGCCGGGTGGAGGAGGGGGCCCAGCTTCCCCAGACCCAGGTGAAGACCCAGGAGAATCTGGTGAAGCTCCACAAGCGGGGACGGATGCTGGTGTGTTCCTATGAGGCGGTGCGGTATCAGAAGCTGGACCTGTTTTCCGTGACATTGCGGCAGATCGGCGCACACATCAGCCGTCAGCTGCTGGAGGACGCCATCGATGTGCTGGAGAACGGGGACGGAAACGGCAACCCCGCCCAGAAGCTGAAGGTGGGTACCGCTCCCATCGGGGGTACCGCCGGGAAGCTGAGTTATGGGGAGCTGGTGGACTTCTGGGCCCAGTTTGAGCCCTACGAGATGAATACCCTGCTGGTGAGCGGGGATGTGATGCTCCAGATGCTCAAGATGGAGGAGCTGCAGAACCCCATGACCGGACTCAACTTCCAGGGGACGGGAAAGCTGACCTCGCCTTTGGGAGCGGATCTGCTGCGGACCTCCGCCCTGGGGAGCGGGAAGCTGATCGGGCTGGACAAGCGGTATGCCTTGGAGATGGTCAAGGCCAGCGACGTGCTGGTGGAGTACGATAAGCTTATCGACCGGCAGATGGAGAGGGCGGCCATCAGCTCGGTGGCCGGGTTTGCCAAGGTATTTCCTGAGGCCGGCAAGGTGCTGACGGTGTGATAACTCTCCCCCCATTGGGGGGAGAGTTTTGATGCGGGAGGTGGAAGTGTGGAAGAAGTGCTGCGATTGGCGGCGGCCCTGGGGAAGCAGGAGGAGACGGAGGAGCTTGCTTTGCTCTGCGGCGCCGCGGTAGAGGAATTGAGGGGGCTGCTGCGGGAGGGGGTGACCCCTGAGGATTGCGGCGGGGCCTTTCCGCTGGCGGCGGCCTGGATGGCCCTGGCGGGCGGGCAGGCCGCCGGGAATGAGGTGGAGAGCTTTACCGCCGGGGAGGTGTCCATTCGGAGGAGAGACGGCGGAGAGAGAGGAAAGGCCCTCCGGCTGCAGGCGATGCAGGTGATGAGGCCCTGGCTCCGGGATGAGGGATTCGTGTTCCGGGGGGTGAGGGGCTGATGGATGAGAGAGTATGGAAGGATATTTTGGAGCGGTACGGACAGAGGGTGAGCCTCTGGCGGGAGAGCGGGGAGAGGGAGATAAAGGCTTTTTTTCAGCCGGTCCGGGAGAGGGCCGCTGGGGAGGAGCCCACCCCTCTGGGGGTGGCACCCAGGGGGAAATACCTCTATCTGGGACCGGCGGAGGAGAGTCTGGAGAATGTAGAGAGACTGGGCTGGAGGGGCCGGAGCTTCCATATCCTGCGGTGGAGGGAGGTCCCGGCGGGGGAGGGGACCGCCTACCTGTGGGGGCTTTTGGAGGAGATGGATGGGAGCGGATAGGGCCTGGGTAGGCGGATGATATCCGCCCCTACATGGGGGAGGAGAGAGTGAGTGAAGGGGTTACAGGAACTGCGCGGCGCATTGGCCGGGTTTTTGAGGGAGCATGGGCTGGAGGCGGTGACCGCCTGGGGGCCGGAACGGCGGCCGCGGGCGGGGGGACCGGTGGCGGCGGTGTCTCTGCGGGGATTTGAGAGCGGACCGCCGGGATTCCAGGATTATCTGGGAGAGCGGTACGACGAGGCCAAGGGCGGCTGGGAGGAACTTTACGGAAAGCGGGTGGAGCTGACCTTTGGGCTGGATGTGTACGCCGCCTCCGCCCAGGGGGTGCAGGCGGGGTTGGACATTTTGCAGGAGGCCCTGGGAGAGAAAGGGCCGGCGGGGCTTTACCCGGTGGGGCTTACAGTGGGAGAGACCGCCTTTCAGAGCGGGAGTGGACGGTATTGCTGTCCGGTCCAGGCGAGATTCTGGGTCTGGGCGGTGGCGGTGAGCAGGGAGGACGGGGCCTTCCTGGACTTTGAAGTGAGAGGAGAGAGGGTATGAGCGTGAATGTGACGGAGCATCAGAGGCCGGGAGTGTACTCGGTATATGACGCGTCCTCGGTGGTCAGCGGCCGGTCTGGGGGCGGAAACGCCGGGGCGGCGGCGGTATGCCCAAAGGGGACGGCGGGGCAGGTCTATGAGCTGGCAAGCCCTGAACAGGCCGAGGCCGCCTTTGGGGCGGGGGAGACCCTGACGGAGCTGGTGAGGCTGCTGTTTCAAAATGGGGCGGCCAAGGCCTACGCCGTTCCGGCGGCCGATGAGGAGGGCTATGAGGCGGCATTCGCCGCATTGGAGAAGGTGGAGGATATTGCCGTGGTGGTCTGCGGCTCCACGGAGTTGACGGTGCAGCAGAGGCTGCGGGACAGCGTGAAGCGGGCCTCGGAAAACCGCCGGGAGCGGCTGGCGGTGGCGGGCGGCGCCGAGGGCGAGACGGCGGAGGAGCTGGTGGCCCGGGCGGGGGAGCTGAACTGCGAGCGGGTGGCGCTGGTCCCCGGCGGGGTCCGGGCTGCGGCCGCGGCAGCGGGGGCCATGGCGGGAGAGACCGACCCGGCGGTTCCCCTGGGGGGCGCGGAGCTTTCCGGGCTTACCGCTTTGGAGGAGGACTGGAACGACAAGGAGATCGACAGCTTGATCTTGGGGGGAGTGACCCCCCTGGAGCGGACCGGCGGGGCGGTGAGTGTGGTCCGGGGGATCACCACCCGGACCAGGACGGGGAACGCGAAGGACGCTACCTGGCGGGAGTTGACCACCATCCGGGTGGTGGACGATGTGATCCCGGCTCTGCGAAACGCCCTGCGCGCCAAATTCAGCCGGGCCAAGAACACCGCCCAGGGCCGGGAGGCGGTGCGCAGCCAGGTCATTGTGGAATTGGAGCAGAAGGTCCGGAAGGAGATCATCACCGGGTATGACGGCGTGACGGTAAACGCTCTGGAGAGCGACCCTTCCGTGTGTCTGGTGGAGTTTCGCTTCCGTGTGGCCCACGGGCTCAACCAGATCTGGGTGGCGGCCCATATCACGGTGTGAGAGATGGGGCGGATCTGATGGGGACGGAGGTTTGCCCGTAAAGGGCGCGGCCCATCCCTAAGCGGCAGAGGGGCCGGTGGGGACACCGGCCCCTACATCTGATAGAGAGCAAGGAGGAGGGAGAGATATGATCGCATCGCAGTTTCCCACCAGCGCGGATATCTATCTGGAGCTGAACGGGAAGAAGATGGCGGTGGTGCAGGGGTACTCCTGCTCCACCACAAAGTCAAGCTCGGTGGTGGAGGCCTTTGGGGAGAGCGAGCCGGTGGCCACCATTCCGGGGCCGAAGCAGCACACCATCGTGCTGACGCGGCTCTATGCCACCGAGGAGGCCGCCCGCAGCGGCATGAATTTCCATGACCTGGAGGACTTTAACCTGGTCATCTGTAAGCCTGACCGGCGGATCATTTACTCCGGGTGCCAGTGGGAGAGCCTCAGCGAGACGGGAAAGCTGGGGGACATGGTGCTGGAGAAGGTCACCATCGTGGCCGCCCGGCGAGTGGAGAGCGCTCTGTGAGGGGCGGTCTGCTTGGGCTTCCCTGGTGGAGAGATCTGGACGGAGGGCTGAGACTGCGGCTGCTGTCCGCCCGGGAGGAGCTGGAGTGCCGGCGGGAGGGGGAGGAGCTGGCGGAGAGGGAGGGGGACGTCGCCCTCTGCGCCAACGCCTGCCTGTTGGCCCGGGCACTCTGGAAGGACGGGTATCCGCTCTATGAGAATGGGGCGGAGGCCCTGGAGAAGATGACGGCGGGACAGATCGCCCATTTTGCGGGGCTGTGGGCGGAGTTTGACCGGGAGTGCGACCCGGGGCCCTGGGATGGGGAGGCGGCGGATGAGGCAAAAAAAGACTGGAGCACACGCCTTATGAGCGCCTTCAGTGGCGTGTGCTCAAGGCTTTTGGCGCTCTTCCGACGGAGGAGCGGGCGAGGGCGATGACCCATCGGGACTACCTTTGGTGCGCGGTGAATATGGCCCTGGACGGGGAGGAGGAGCTTGCCCGGCTGTGTCCGGCCTGCCGGGCGGAGGCGGAGGAGGACCGGTGCCCGGTGTGCGGGGCGGCGGTGAATGATTGCGGGGAGAACCGAGGGTTTGATATGGAGCGGTTTTTGTCATTGGGAGGTGATGGGGAGTGAGGAATTTTTTGGAGGAGGCCTTGGAGCAGGAGCGGGATGAGAATGAGGACATGGAGAGGGAGATCCCGTTTGAATTTCATTCTGCTGGAGGGAAGGCCCTGGGGGCCTCTTTTGTGCAAAAGAGGTCCCCAGGGCCTCAGAAAGCACCAGGGGGAGAGAGTTTCGACTCTCGTCTCCCCCGGCTCCCCACTCTCAAGGACCGGGGGAAGGGGTCTGCAGGCGCCCTCCCGCTGGGCCGTTCTACGGGCTTTTCTAACGTAAGGTCATTTGCCCCGGCGGCTTATGACCTTACGCCGCCGGGGGTTGATAGGCGGGGTGTTCTGACGGAACGACTGCAGGCCCCAAGGGCAGGGGGCGAAGGGCAGGGGCAAGGGCGAGAAATTGTGGGTCGCGCGGCTGAAATTCCCCTGATGACCGCTTTGCGGCGGGCTGAGAGGACGACCGCTTTTGTGCAGGGGAGTGGGAGAAGGCTGACGGTCAGCCTGCCGGAGAGCGTTGGGGGAGAATGCGCGGGGCTGAGCGTGGAGGAGCTGGACCGGGCGGTGGAGCGGGACGCCCGGCGGTATGACGGTGGGAGCGTGTTTTATTGAGGAGGGGAAGAGATGGCTTTGGCGCCTATGAGGTATAAGGATTTCACCTGGCCCCACAACCCCCGGACCTATACCATCGAGTACAGGCGGGAGATGGGGGTCCACAAGGTGCCCTTTGGACGGTATCATCTGCAGGATCTGGGACCTACCCGGCGGGTCATGAAGGGGGAGGGGGAGTTCGTGGGGGAGGACGCCTACGAGACCTTCAAGAAGCTGGCCGCCGTATTCTACAGCGACGGGCCGGGGGCGTTGGTGCATCCCGTGTGGCAGGGCTGCAACGCTTACTTTGTGGAGCTGTCTTTGAGCCAGGAGCCGCGGAGGGACTATGTGCGGTATACCTTTACCTTTTGGGAGAGCTATGACGGGTATCAGGCGTATGCGCGGAAGGCGGAGGGGGGCGGCGCGTCCGGGCGGCCGCTTCCCGCGGAGACCGGAGGCGGCGCCGAAGGGGAGGTCTGGCACACGGTGGTCCGGGGGGACAACCTGTGGAGTATCGCGAGGAGGTACGGCGTGGAGCTGACGGGGGTCATCGCCCTGAACCCCCAGATCCGCAATCCCAACCTCATCTATCCGGGAGAGAGGGTGCGGGTGAGATGACGGGATATCTGCTGACGGCGGCGGGGGAGAGGATAGACCTGCCCCCCTTTACCGGATGGAGGCTCCGGCGGACGGGAGGCGTGCCCTGTGACAGCTTTGAGGGGGCCTGCCCCTGGGACGGAGGGATAGAGCCTGCCTTTGACGCCGCCTGCCGGCTCGTTGTGAACGAGGAGGGGGCGCGGCGGTTTACCGGGGTGCTGGACGAGTATGAGCTTTCCTGGGATGGCGCAGGGGGCGTTTTGTCCCTGTCGGGGCGGGGGCTGGCGGCGCTGCTGCTGGATAACGAGGCCCTGGGACAGGATTACCAGGCGGCCACCCTGGCCGATATTTTGAGGGATCACGTGGAGCCCTACGCCGTTCCGGTGGGGCGGGTAGGGCGGTTGGAGCCGGCACCGGGGTTTCAGGTGAGCTCGGGGAGCAGCGAGTGGCAGGTGCTGTATGATTTTGCCCGGTATCACAATGGGGTGCAGCCCCGGTTCGACGTTTGGGGAAGCCTGATCGTAGATCCGGACCGGAGGGGACAGACGGTGATGGTGGACGACAGGACGGGGATCACCGCGGTCCGGTTCCGGGACAAGAGGTTCGGGGTGGAGTCGGAGGTGCTGGTCCAGGATCGGGGAAGTCTGACCCCTCAACGGGTGGTGAATGGGGAATTCCTGGCCCAGGGGGGACGGCGGCGGAAGGTATACACTATGCCGGGAAGGAGTGCCTATCAGGCCATGCGGTACTCTGGGCAGTTCCAGCTGGACAGGTCTGCGGAGGAGAGGTACCGGGTGGAGCTGACGGTGCCGGGGAGCTATTTCTGCGAGCCGGGAGACCGGGTGGAGGTAAAGCTGACCAGACCTGCCCTCCGGGGGAGTTGGACGGCGCTGGAGACGGAGGCGGCACTGGACGAAACGGGCTGCCGGGTGAAGGTGACCTTGGGGTGAGAGGAGTGTTGGGATGTTTTTGAGCGGAACGGGGCGGCGGCGGAGCGGGGCCTCTGCCCTTACAGGGCCGGTCACGGTGCCGGGGACTATGGCGGGGGCCTATGTGGAGGGGGAGAGGCGGGAGATGAGCGTCTTTGCCCCCGGAGGTTATCACTGGGTCCCGGGCCTGGGGGACGAGGTGCTGGTACTGAAGGCCGGAGAACAGGGGGAGCGGCCCTGTGTGGTGGGATGCGTCATGGGGGAGGCGGGGCTGAGACCCGGGGAGGTGCTGATCTCCGCCGGAAGGGCGGCCATTCTGCTTTCCCCGGAGGGGGCGGTGAAAGTGACGGGAAATCTCAGCGTCAACGGGACTTCGGTGGGACCGCCCCTCCCGCCGCTGGAGGAGGATGGCGATGAGACGGGAGGGGAGAGCTGATGGCCCTTATTTTGCGGGAAGGGGACTATGTGCCAGACGGACGGGGAGGCTTTCAACAGGTCTCGGGGGCGGAGGAGGTTTTGGAGCGCTCGCTCTGGAAGCTCGCCGTTCGCCGGGGGAGCTTTCCCTTTCTGCCCGGGCTTGGAAGCCGGCTCCACCTGCTGGGGCGGGCCCCGGACAGAGAGAGGGAGGCCCTGGCGGGACAGTATGTGGCGGAGGCCCTTGCCGATGAGGATGTGACGGTGACGGGGACGGAGCTGACCCGGGAGGCGGGAGGAGCGGTGCTGACGGTATGGCTGGATTGGCGGGGGGAGGAGTTGCATTTGACGGTGAAGGTGGGGGAAATGGAATGAAAACGGTGGAGGAGATCTATGACGAGATGCTGGCCGTCTTCCGGCGGGAGACGGGGGCGGAGGCCTCGGCGGTCAGCGACCTCTCAGTGAAGCTGTACGCTGTGGCGGCCCAGGTCTATGGGCTGTACACCCAGGCCCAGTGGCTGTCCCGGCAGTGCTTTCCCCAAACGGCCCAGGGGGAGTGGCTGGACCGCCATGCGGCTCTGCGGGGGCTGGAGCGGAGAAAGGCGGTGAGGGCGGAGGGAGCCATCCGCTTTTCGGTGGATATGCCTGCCGGGGCTGATCTTGTCATCCCAGCGGGGACGGTATGCGCCACGGCGGGGCTATGCAGGTTTGAAACGGTGGAGGAGGCGGTCCTGCCGGCGGGACAGACCTCTGTGGAGGTCCCGGCCCAGGCGGTGGAGCCGGGAAGCGCGGGAAACGTGCCGGCGGGCAGTATCCTGGTGATGACTGCGCCGCCGGTGGGCATCGGGCGGTGCGTGAACTCCCTGGCTTTTTTGGGAGGGGCCGACGAGGAGGAGGACGAGGGACTTCGGAAACGGGTGCTGGAGACATACAAACGGATGCCCAACGGAGCCAACGCCGCCTTTTATGAGCAAGGGGCCTTGTCCTTTGACCAGGTGGCGGCCTGCACAGTGATCCCCCGGCCCCGGGGTACGGGAACGGTGGACGTGGTGGTGGCCGGACAGGGGGGACTGCCCGACGCGGAGCTGTTGGAGGAGCTGAGAGCCTACTTTGAGGAGAAGCGGGAGATCGCTGTGGAGGTGGCTGTGAAGGCCCCTGAGGGGAAAACGGTGGACGTGGAGGTCACTGCTACGGCAAAGGAAGGGGCGGACCCGGAGCGGGTCCGGGAGGATGTGGAAAACGCCCTCCGGGAATATTTCTCCGGGGAGCGTTTGAGCGAGGATATTCTGGTGGCACGGCTGAATCAGATCGTATTTTCTGTCAGAGGAGTGGCCAACTGTGCGATCACCGCCCCCGCCGCGGATGTAGCGGTGGAGCGGGGAGAGCTGCCCCTGCTGGGGGACCTGAGGGTGGAGGTGAGGACATGAGCCACGCGGAGCGGATGTGGGAGCTGCTGGCGCCCTTGGGACCCTACCGCCGCCAAGGGGCCTATACCGCCGGGGAGCTGGCGGGAGAGGGCCGGGCCCTGGACGGGGTGGCGGCGGCCCTGGAGGATCTGGAGCGGGAGGCTATGCTGGATACGGCGGAGGGGGAGGGGTTAGAGAAGGTGGAGGAGCTGCTGGCAAGCCGGCCGGTGGCCCGGACCCTGCCGGCCCGGAGGGCGGCGTTGTCCGCCCTCCTTCGCATCGGAGGAGACAGCTTTACCCTGGATGCCGTCAACGACAATCTGAAGGGCTGCGGGCTCAACGCCGCCGTCAGCGAGACGGCCGAGCCGGGAGTGGTGGAGGTCCGATTTCCCGACGTGCCCGGGATCCCGGAGGGATTTGGACAGCTGAGGAGGATCATAGAGGAGATCCTGCCCTGCCATTTGAAGGTGAACTATGTGTACTGGTACATCACATGGGCCATGATGGAGGAACGGTTCCCGACCTGGGGGGACGTGGAGGGGCATAGCTGGGGAGAACTGGAAAAAATGGTGAAATAAACGGCGGGAGCGGCGGAGCGGGCTTGACTTTTTTCCCGGTGAGTGATACACTTCCCTTGTTAAAATGGCTTTGATGGAGAAGAAGCCGCACGGTACCGTTCAGAGAGAAGCCTGTATGCTGGAAGGGCTTTACGGAATACGGCGGCAGTACCACTCCTGAGCCGCCCGCGAGGAGCGGGCCGGGGCCTTCCCGTTACAGGGGGACACAAGCGGCGGTTTTCGAAGAAAACCGCAAGCAGGGTGGAACCGTGGAGCGGTCGTATAAAGACGCTTCACCCCTGAAAGAATCAGGGGTGAAGCGTTTTGTTTTGCCCCCAATCAGAAACAGGAGGTAATCCGTATGTCAGAAGAAAATTTCGAGTTCAGCTTTGAGAATCCCGAGTACCGCAAGACTTATTGGCACACCTGCTCCCACGTGATGGCCCAGGCCGTGAAGCGGCTGTGGCCCGAGGTGAAGCTGGCTATTGGCCCCTCTATCGACGAGGGCTGGTACTACGATATGGACGCTCCCTTCGCCTTCACCCCGGAGCATCTGGAGCAGATCGAGGCGGAAATGCGGAAGATCTGCAAGGAGAAGCTGAAGCTGGAGCGGTTCGAGCTGCCCCGGAGCGAGGCTTTGAAGTTCATGGAGGAGAAGGACGAGAAGTATAAGGTAGAACTTATCAATGACCTTCCCGAGGACGCCCACATCTCCTTCTACAAGCAGGGGGAGTTCACCGACCTGTGCGCCGGTCCCCATGTGGCCTCCCGGGGCCGCATCAAGGGCAACGCCCTGAAGCTCACCGCCTGCAACGCCGCCTATTGGCGGGGCGATTCCAGCCGGGAGACCCTCCAGCGGATCTACGGCATCGCCTTCCCCAAGAAGGAGGAGCTGGACGAGTATCTGGCTAAGATCGAGGAGGCCAAGAAGCGGGACCACCGGCGGCTGGGCAAGGAGCTGGGGCTATTTATGCTCCGGGACGAGGGACGCGGCTTCCCCTTCTTCCTGCCCAAGGGCATGACGCTGAAAAATACCCTCTTGGAC
>CATKDV010000113.1:0-3922 GCA_949746985.1 uncultured Eubacteriales bacterium
ATGACCACGATGCAGTCGGAATTTCGCACCGTGGAGAGCCGGTGGGCGATGACAAAGACCGTCCGGTTCTCCATCAGGGCGTCCATGCCCTTTTGGATGAGGGCCTCGGTCCGGGTGTCGATGGAGGAGGTGGCCTCGTCCAGGATCATCACGGGAGGGTCGGCCACGGCGGCCCGGGCGATGGCCAGGAGCTGGCGCTGGCCCTGGCTCAGGTTGGCCCCGTCCCCCGTCACCAGGGTCTGGTAGCCGTCGGGGAGGCGGCGGATGAAGGAGTGGGCCCCCGCCGTTTTGGCCGCGGCGATACACTCCTCGTCGGTGGCCTCCAGGCGGCCGTAGCGGATATTCTCCATCACGGTTCCCGTAAAGAGGTGGGTATCCTGCAAAACGGCCCCCAGGGAGCGGCGCAGGTCGTCCTTTTTGATCTGCTTGACGTCGATGCCGTCGTAGGTGATGAGGCCGTCCTCGATCTCATAGAAGCGGTTGATAAGGTTGGTGACGGTGGTCTTGCCCGCGCCGGTGGAGCCTACGAAGGCGATCTTCTGCCCGGGGTTGGCGTAGACGGACACGTCCTTCAGTATCCGCTTGCCGGGGACGTAGGAGAAGTCCACGTTGGTAAAGCGGACCGCCCCCTTCAGCTCGGTATAATAGTACTCCTCCCCCTCCACGCTGCGCACGGCCCCCCGGACCCGGTGGAGGGTGGTTTTCCCGTTCTGCGTATACCTCCAGGCCCAGCGGGAGGTCCCGGTGGGGGCGGCAAGCTCCGCGAGGCCCTCCGGTCCCTCCTCCACGGGGACCAGGGTCAGGGCCCCGCCCTTGGGGACCTTCCAGGCCCAGCAGCCGGTGCGCTCTCCCTCCCCGGCGGGGGTCAGGGTCCCGTTTTCCTTCCGCACCGCCGTCAGGGTCACCGTCCCCTCGTCCACCTCGGGCTGGGCGTCCATGACCTCAAAGATACGCTCGGCCCCCGCCAGGGCCGCCAGGATGGTGGTCAGCTGCTGGGAGATCTGGTTCAGAGGCTGGCTCACCTGCCGGGAATAGTTGAGATAGGTGGTAAAGCCGCCCAGATCAAAGCCGCCGAAGATAGCCAGCAGCCCTCCCACCATGGCGGTGACGGCGTAGCCCACATGGTTCAGGTTCCCGGCGATGGGCATGACCGCCATGGCGTAGAACCGGGCGCTGGAGGCCGCCTGGCGGTACTCCTCGTTGAGCTGGGCAAAGCGGGCCTTGGCCTGGTCCTCATGGGTGAAGGCCTTCACTACCTTCAGGCCCTCGATCATCTCCTGGATGTTGCCGTTGACCCGGCCCAGGGCGGCCTGCTGCTCCCGGTGGTACTTTTGGGACCGGTTCCCCATGAACCGGATGACAACAAAGGTAGCCGCCAAAACCAGGGCGGTGATGACAAACAGGATGGGGCTGATGAAGATCATCACCGCCACCACCCCCACGAACATGAGGGCGGAGGATACCATGGACACCACGCTCTGCTCCAGGGCCATCTGCACGTTGTCCGCGTCGTTGGTGAAGCGGCTCATCAGCTCCCCGTGGGTGTGGCGGTCATAGTAGGAGATGGGAAGGCGCTGCAGCGCATCAAAGAGGTCCTCCCGGAGCCGCTTGGCCCCCTTCTGGGCCAGCACCGCCATGACGGCGGACTGGGCGTAGGAGGCCAGGATCCCCACCAGATAGATCCCCGCCAGGGGGACCAGGGCCAGCAGCAGGTCCCCGGGGCCGTGGAAGACCCCGCCCACCAGGTCGTTGATGAGGGGGCGCATATAGTAAGACCCGCCGATGTTGGCTCCCACCGACAGGAGAAGGCAGGCAAAGACCGCCGCCAAAGGCAGCTTGCTTTTGGACAGGTAGCCAAGGACCCGGAAGGCCGTCTTTTTGGCGTCCTTGGGCTTGGCAAAGCTTTTCGGTCCGTGAGGTCCCGCCATTATTCGCTCACTCCTTCCTGTTGGGAATTGTAGATCTCCTGATAGACTTCGTTGATTTTCATCAATTCATCGTGGGTCCCCTGGCCCACGATAGTCCCGTCGTCCAGCACCAATATCTGGTCGGCGTACTGCACCGAGGAGATGCGCTGGGCGATGATGATGACCGTGGTATCCTTCAGGTTTTTGGCGAAGGATTCCCGGATGGCGGCCTCGGTGGCCGAGTCCACCGCCGAGGTGGAGTCGTCCAGGATCAGGATGGCGGGCTTGCGCAGCATGGCCCGGGCGATACACAGCCGCTGCTTTTGGCCTCCGGAGACGTTGGTGCCCCCCTGGTCCAGCACCGTGTCGAACCCATCGGGGAAGGACAGGATGAAGTCGTAGGCCTGAGCGTCCTTCGCGGCCTGGATCATCTCCTCCTCGGTGGCGTCGGGCCGCCCCCAGAGGAGGTTTTCCCGGATGGTTCCGGAGAACAGGACGTTATTCTGGAGCACCATGCCGATGCGGGAGCGCAGCTCCTCCATGGGGTAATCCCGCACGTCCACCCCGTCCACCAGCACGGCTCCCTCGGTCACGTCGTAAAACCGGGGGATCAGGTTCACCAGGGAGGACTTGCCCACGCCGGTACCCCCCACGATGGCGGTGAACTGCCCCGGCTCCACAGTGAAATTCAGCTTTTCCAGCACATTGTCCCCGGTGCCGGAGCGGTATTTGAAGGATACGTCCTTAAATTCCACCCGGCCCCTGGGCGCAGGGAGAACTGTCCCCTTTTCCTCCCCGGGCAGGCCGGCGGGCTTATCCTGAATATCCGGGGTGGTGTCCAGCACCTCCACCAGCCGCCGCCCGCAGGCCACCGAGCGGGACAGCTGGAGAAGGCTCATGCCCACCATCATAATGCTCATCAGGATCTGGGCGATATAGTTCACAAAGGAGCTCAGGTCCCCGTAAAGCATATTCCCGGCCATGACCTGACCGCCCCCCAGGTAGAGGACAGCCAGGGTGGCTCCGTTGAGGCAGAGGGTCATCACGGGCATGACCGCCACGATGCACATCGCCACGGTGATACCCGCCTGGCAGAGGTCCTCGTTGGCCCTTTGGAACTTGGTCTTCTCATAGCCCGCCCGGACAAAGGCCTTCACCACCCGGACAGCCACCAGGTTCTCCTGCACGGCGTTATTGAGACTGTCCAGCTTCTGCTGCAGGGTCTCAAAAAGCTTGTTGCACACCTTCATGATGATCCCCACCGCCAGCAGCAGCACGGGGATGGTCACCAGCAGCACCACGGCAAGCTCGGCGTTGATGGAGATGGCCATGAACAAAGCCGCGATCAGCATGGTGATGGCCCGGACCACCATGCGGGTGGAGATGGCCAGGGTCATCTGCATCACGTTCACATCGTTGGTGGTCCGGGTGACCAGGGAGGCCGAGGAAAACCGGTCGATGTCCGCAAAGGAAAAGTCCTGTATCTTCTGAAACATGGCGTTTCGCAGGTTGGCCCCAAAGCCCTGGGCCGCGGCGGTGGCGGCTTTGGTCCCCCCAATGCCGCACACCATCCCCACCGCCGCCAGGCCCAGCATGGCAAAGCCCATCCTTATGATGTGGGCCATGTCGCCGGTGGCGATCCCCACATCCACGATGGAGGCCATGAGCCGGGGCATCATGATCTCACAGATGACCTCCAGGATCATCAAGATGGGGGTCAGAATGACCAGTTTCCGATACCGTCCAATGTAGCCAAGCAATTTTTTGACCATCAATCCTCACTCTCCTTTTCCCGGGAAACAAAGGGCGGCGGCTCCATTCCGCCCAGATTTTCGATCATGCGCTGAAAAAATCCCGTCAGCTGGGCCTTCTCCTCCGGGGAAAAGCCACCGAGCATTCGCTCATCCACCGCCCGAAAGCTCTCCCCGCACTTTTCCACCGCCCGCCGGCCCTTATCCGTCAGACTCACCCGGTTGCGCCGGGCGTCCCGCTCATCGGCGCTGCGCGCCACATAG